>JAYEKR010000274.1:0-29136 GCA_034661115.1 Thermodesulfobacteriota bacterium
AACCTTTGTAGGTCATGGTAAAGGCGGAAAAGAGGTCGGTAGCATAGGAAAAACCCCTGCAACTATGCGCATCTGCTATGTGATTTGGCGGGACCAAAGGTTCAAAGTCAATTACGCCGGATTCCATCATAAGGGTGACATTTGGCGCATGCATGGCCTTTGCCAGGGCGCCTGCTGTTGTGGGTAGCCCCACCCCTAAGATTACATTTTCATAATCGTGTATCTCTCTCGCCGCTGCTATTATTAACAGCTCATTTAACGAATAAGGCTTACTCATAAAGCAACCCCCTCTCTTTCATAATCTTCTCCATCTCATCTAAGGTAATCCCCATAGACCTTTCTTTGCCCTCTTCATTCCATGAGGAAGTAAAGGCAGCACCGTAATTTGCCGGGGCAGAGTAATAAGATTTTGCCCTGAGTCCAGTCAGGGCTTTGTCTCCAAATTTTTCTATATAATGGTCAATATAGGCCTCACGATCATTGCATCCATATATCCATTCATCCATCCATGCCTTCAAACCATCACCTGTCATATCCGCCATGAAAAACAGGCCATACATCACGCGATCGAGATTGTAATATCCTAAAACCTCTGTAGGATGGGCGCCCCAGGGCTCTTCCACCACTGCATCCACCCTGTATGCCGGTATGATTGTGAGGTGCGGGCTTGATTGTATGACATCATGCTCCACAATCTCCTCGCATGAAACAAGTATCTTCTTACTGCAGAGCGCTGCGGCTGCAACACTGCCCATTGCACCCCAGTATTGTGCATTACCATCTCTATCCGCCCTCTGTACATGGACAATGCACACATCCGGGTTTGCAGCAGGCACAGTAAGAATATCTTTGCCGGTATAGGGACACTTGATAACCCTATACTTATCATCCCCCATAAATGTTCGTTTCTTGAACAGGTCTGTTGCCATAACCCCCTCTAAGACCTGCATATAGGTAAATCCGTGCATCCCAGCAACCAGCCGGGCATTATAATCAAAATTCGTATAATCCTCCATCTCAAGGGTGCCTGCCTTCATCGCCCTCTCAGCAGCTGATCCTCCCTTTTTGCCGCCTGCACGATATACGTAGGTGCTAACAAGCCTGTTGGTACACCCTCCAGCTACAAGAATCTCCACGTCCAACACCCCTGACTGGGAATACAAGACAAGATCCTTCTTTTCCTGCCTGATCACCTCAAAGACAAGCTCCGCACATGTCCCCACTGTATAGTTTCCGATGATCAAATGATCCCCGTCATGCACAAATCTGGAAATCGCATCCTTGGCATTCATAACCTTGCTTTGTCTGCCTGACATAAATCCTCCTTTATGGTTTCAATATTGAAAACATAACGATTATTTACTTTAGGAGGTGTATTAGTCAAGCTAGAAAAAGTTTGGTGTGTCAGCAAAGCTAATATGTCCCCTTCAACGAACCCAATAGAGCACTCAACCGCAAAAAAACCATTTCTCGGCATGATTGATGTGATATAATAAATAATGGTAACTGCTCAGGTTATTAGCCTGAAGGCTATTAGACTGAAGGAGAGAGACAAAAGAGAGACAAGGAGAGAGACCAAGGGTCGCATCTTAAATATTAATTATTGACATATCACATAGGCGGTCCATCCCGCCTATACGTTTTCATGTTTTGGATAGCGCGTTATTACAAAGGGATGAGCCCTTCAAGATGATTCGATTCGATGGCCAGATCGTTGCGTGTTGAATATCCCGGTGCCTTTTATCACGTAATCAACCGTGGTAATGCCGGAGAAGACCTATTTAAAAGCCTTCGGGACCGGGAAAATCTCCTTGAATGGCTTGAAACGGGTTGGCTGTTATCGCAGTTTGGCAAGAACATGAAAGATGCGACCCTTTTCCTTTTCCTTTCGGCAAACCACCAACAAAAAATATCCGCCTGGATGAACCCTGAATCAGGGTGAAACAAAAACAAGGGCTTTATATGAAAAAAGACAGGAACACCACCGCAGTCATTCCCGCCTGCGAAGTGCGCCGCACAGGCAGGCGGGGGTGACGAGTTGGGGTGACATGGTTTTTTTCATCCTTGGTTGTGAGCGCAATTCATGCTGTGTTCCCCACATGCGTGGGGATGAACCCCCAGTAAGTCCCAAGCCAAAACCCTGTCCTCGTTCAATTATTGACAATTATTTTTATTCAAACCGCTGTGAGCGGTGTGCAGTAGGGGCCCTCCGGCAGGACGGCAAAAGAACATCCCTGCCTTTCCAGAGAGTCAATTGCCGCCTGTATTTGCATTGCAATCTCCCCGGCACTGACACTCTCGGTTCGTACCCCGAGAAAGGTACCCTCGGCCGGTGCAATCCCGTGGGTATAAAAATGGACATTTTCCCAGCCAACCCAGGCGTCAAAGCGGGCCTGCATCTGGATCTGCCACTGGTCCTTGATGATGAAACCGGCGGCCTTGATGTCCTCAATAAAACGATGATAGTCATTATTGTACTTGTGCAGCATCGCCTTATATGTCCCGGAGCCCACCCCTTCAACACATCCGCCAGCCGCGATGACCTGTCCTGACTTCCTTACGCAGGGCAAGGCCGTCACAAGAGCTTTGGTGCACTGATAGAAGGTCGCGTCCAGCGGATAGCCACCGCAGCCGGTGACAACCACATCGGCCTCACCGCGGACTGGCGGACAGGCATGCCCCCTGACATAGTCGCATGCTTTTTCATGGGCAGCAAAGATATTGCCCGCAAAGGCCTTGACAACCCTCTTATGCCTGTCCAGGATCAGATTGATACTGAAACCCACCCCGGCCAGAGAGGCCACGGAAACACTCTCTTTGTGACATGGATTTTTGTCAAGGACCGCTACCCGGACTTTCGGGTCGGAAAGAAACGTATAACCATGAAAATTCTCGATCGTCTTCAAGGCGGACAGCCCGGGACAAATAGTCTTTGGGCCTCCGGAGAACCCCGCCATGAAATGAGGTTCCACAAGCCCGATGGTGATTTTATAGTCGGCCTCCATAAAAAGCCGGTTGATCCGGACCAAGCCGCCGGAATAACTGGTGCCATCAAGGACTGCAATATCGCCTTGGCAATCGTGATCCACTATCCGGTAAAGATCCACTATGCGCTCGCCAAACATATAGCGATGTTCATCCCTCGTGCTGGGCCGGTGCATCCCCGTGGCAATATGCCTGATCTAACAACATATACACAGATTGCGAATTATGGGCTTACTACGACAAAGCCAAAATATAAGAAATATCCCGACATCGCAGAGCCCTTATTGTTGAAACAACATATTTCCTTGTCTGCAATAGCTGAATCTCAAAAAAAGATGAACGAAGAAACAAAAGAGGCAGATACTGTACTTAAACTTGAAAAGACGGATACTGAAACTAAACAAGAGAAAGATATTGTAAATGAGCATGAATCAGTAGATATTGAGCAAACAAAGAATAATCAGACCAAGCAACAAGAGGATTCCTGGCAGAAAAAAGGGCAGGGTATCTAACAGGGTGTAGGTGCCTATTTAGGTGGGGATAGACCGCGAAAGGTGCCTAAAAAGGTGGGTATGAGCAACATAAAAAGAAGGCACTTTATGATACATGATGTTAATTAACATAGCGATATTACTCAATTTGTATAAATAAGCAGAAACAAGCAAATAGATAACCCGTCGGACTACGAATCCGAAGGTCGCAGGTTCAAATCCTGCTGGGCGCATAGTAAAATCAAAGGGTTGCTGCCCTTGAGCTATTCTTTTGACACCCGGTTTTTACTAAGGTATAAACTTGTCTATGAATGAGCAGATCCTTCAGATTATACTCCTTGCCGTACCAGTGCTTTTTTCCATAACCGTGCATGAGGTAAGCCATGGTTATGTGGCATACCTGCTGGGAGACCCGACCGCCAAACTGGCTGGACGGCTCACCCTTAATCCCATACGGCATATAGACATCGTTGGCCTGCTCGTGCTCTTTGTTACGCGCATGGTCGGATGGGCCAAGCCTGTGCCCGTGGACCCCAGGTATTTCAAGGACCCCAGGAAGGATATGATGTGGGTCTCTCTGGCAGGGCCTGCCTCCAATTTGGTCCTTGCAATAGTTTTTGCCCTGATATACAGGCTTTTTTCCGGGTTCCTTTCTTCCGGGGTACTTTATCCACTGGCATACATGATAGAGGTCATGGTTATGATAAACGTGGGGCTTGCCATATTCAACCTTATCCCCATTCCGCCCCTGGACGGAGGGCATATCATCAAGGGGCTCCTGAATGCGGACATGGCGCGTGCCTATTCAAGGATAGAGCCATACGGGTTTATCATATTGCTGGTGCTTATCTTTTCAGGGGCAGTACATGTGATAATCTTTCCGGTCATTTCCATGATAACAGGGGTATTGTTCAATATATGAGAGGGCTGGTGTTTCAGGGATTTGTACAGGGAGAGAGATGGAAAAACAACGCATAGTATCAGGCATACGTCCCACAGGGGATCTACATATCGGTCATTACCTGGGGGTGTTAAAGAACTGGGTTCATCTTCAGCAGGAATATCAATGCCTTTATTTTGTGGCGGACTGGCATGCCTTGACCAGTGAATACAAGACCCCGGCGATTATCAAAAAGAGTTCAAGAGATATGGTGGCCACATGGCTCAGCGTGGGGATAGACCCTGAGAGATCCATTATCTTCAGGCAGTCCGATATCAAGGCCCACGCAGAGTTTTTCATGCTTTTGTCCATGATAACACCTTTGGGGTGGCTGGAGAGAAACCCCACCTACAAGGAGATTCGCCAGGAGCTCAAGGCAAAGGATCTCGGCACCTTCGGATTTCTCGGGTATCCAGTGCTTCAGGCCGCTGACATAGTTATCTACGGTGCCCACAGGGTTCCCATCGGGGAGGATCAGTTGCCGCACCTGGAGCTTACCAGGGAGATTGTACGCCGGTTTAACCATATATATGGAGAGGGTCTCCTTCGTGAGCCCGGGGAGATCCTTACCCAGGCGCCCAGGGTCCCTGGCCTTGATGGCCGGAAGATGTCCAAGTCATATAATAATGCCATCTTTATCCATGAAACACCCGAGAGCCTGAAAAAAAAGGTCATGCAGATGCTTACCGATCCGAGGCGCAAACGCCGGAAGGATCCAGGAGAACCCAAAGAGTGCAATCTCTTTCCTTTCCATAGGCATTTTACGGATAAAGAAAAACAAGGAGAAATCGCTGTCGGATGCAGGAATGCCTCCCTTGGGTGTGTAGAATGCAAAAAGATACTCATTGATAATATGGAAAGAGAGTTTACCCCTGTATGGGAGCGAATGGATGCATATACAGGAAAGGACGGCCTGATTGAAGATATTCTCGACCAGGGCAGGCAAAGGGCCATTGATCTCTCAGAGGTCACCATGGAGCGGGTGAGAAAGGCCATGTGCCTGGATTAACCCATGGTGCCTGTTGTGTCCGGCCTGGTTGCTGACGACTTTATCCTTTATCTTCCAAGGTTTGAAGGCCCACTGGATCTTCTTGTATATCTCATAGAAAAAAATCGGTTTACCCTGGAGGACCTGGAGGTATGCCCTGTCATCAACCAGTATCTGGAATATATCCATAAGATCCGATCCCTCAATATTGAGCTTGCCGGTGAATTTCTTGATATGGCGTCTTACCTGATATGGACCAAGTCATGTATGCTTCTTCCGGTAATACAGGGCCCCATGGAGGAAGGGGGTGGAGATCCGGCAGGGGATCTCAAGGAGATGCTCAGGGAATACATGGCAGTAAGGCATGCGGCAGAGGCACTCGGGCGTATGCCCAGGCTGTACAGCGACCGGTTCCCCAGGGGCGGAAGCCCCGGGGAAGATGTATTGTCACCTATGAATATGGGCGCGCTTATGCAGGCCGTGCATGCCATACGTATGCGTACCAGGAAATATGTTATCCGGGTTGCCGGCCCGAAGATTTCTTTGCGGACAATGATGGCAAGGCTGCATGCCATGCTGGATAAACATTCAAAGATAGCCTTGTCCGAGGTGATTGGGAAAAGGCCGGACAGGGGAGAAAAAATCGCCGCATTTCTGGCTGCGCTGGAGCTTTCGCGTTCCGCCCTTGCCGGGATTATACAGGAGGCATTGTTTTCCGAGATCTATCTTGTAAAAAGGGCACCCTCAAAGAGGGGATAATAAAATGACAGCCAGGGAAATTATCGAGTCCATTGTTTTTTCCTCGGACAGAGCTGTTCCGGAAAAAGAGCTGATCCGGGTCATGCCGGAAAAGTCTGCACAAAACATAAGGGACATGGTTGACGATCTGAACAAGATCTACGCATCCACCAACCGGAGTTTTTATATAGAGCGGGCTGCAATGGGTTATGTCTTTGTCAGCAAAGAAGAATACACCCCCTATATCGCCATGATGCAGCCCAGAAAGAGATTGTCCACGGCGGCGCTGGAAGTGATGGCCCTGGTGGCGTACCAGGGGCCGTGCACAAAAAAGGCGATCGATGGCATGCGAGGCGTAGATTCCACTTCATCTTTAAAGGGGCTGTTGAAGATGGGGCTCATTGATATCCGGGCCGGTAGACCTGCCATGACCTATTATGCCACAAACCGTTTTCTCGAGACATTTGGACTTGATTCATTCGCTGACCTGCCCGACATGGATCAGTTTTCCGAGGTATTTATGGATGATCCCGAGGAAAGGGAAAAATAAAGGTGCCCGTTCTGCAACGGGGTACCTTTATTATATAAACCCGCGTGCGCTGCGCTCGCAATCAAGGACGAATCCAAGGATAAATATTTTTACTCCAGGGGTTTGCGTATATTGAGGAAAAGGTTCACGCCTTCGGGCTCTCTTTCCACCTTGATGTCTATATCATCGGGAAGTCCGACGGCCAATGCCTTGAGTTCCTCCTCTGACCGGTGGATAAGGAACCAGTTTGACCCGTATTCCATGATGAAGCGCTGGGGGTTGTATTTGCCGAAATTGCCTATGATGATAAGGCCCCCGGGTTTGACAAAACTGTACATGCTCTGGATCAGCCGGTTGGATGCCTTTTCGGAAAGGTAGTCGAAGAGTCCTGCAGAATAGACAATGTCTGAATCGGTATATTCCCCCGGGTCAGCAGTTTTGCCTACGATCAGCCTTTTTATATTGTCTTCTACAAAACAGACCGATATATCGTCGCGTTTTTTGGCAAGGGGTTCGATGTTCATCCTTGAGTTTTCAAGTGCCTGTGTGTCCTGGTCCATCCCGATGAATTCAACCCTGCAGGGCAGCGGTTTGCCCTTGAGGGTTTTAAGGATATCGTAGAATTCAAGGCTGGGACCGCATGCCACGCTCAGGATCTTTATGGACGTACCCTGACCGAGATGCTCCACCTCGTGACGGATTTTTTTATAGAGATATGTCCTGCGGTTCCGTACCGCCTTGGATGCCGGCCCGGTGTTGTCAATTTTTCCCATGATCTGGGAAAAGATATCCTCACCCTCGAATGCATTTTTATAGATGATATTCATCATCTCGAAGTCGCCCGCATATCCCAGGGGTTTATCGTATGCCCTTTTAAAGAGAATGGAGTTACGATATAAAGCCAGGAGCCGGGACTGGAAGAATTCACGGTGGATAAAATGTTTTTTGGGATCGTTGAATCTGGATATGATCTCTGTAAAGTGGTCGTAATATTTGAATAATTCCTCATAGAGGGCCTCATAGGCCAAGTCCCGGATAGTTTCAGTCATTGCCGGGCGGATGCTTTCCTCTTCAGATGCAAGGGTTCTTTCTTCCTTATCAAGCCGTTCTTTAAAGCCTTTGAGGACATAATGCAGATGCGAGGTGAGATGCACAAAATCCGGTTCAAGGTTATCCTCAACCGCCATGGATTGTATAAAGTCAAGAAATTCGTTCTTGCACTGGGTGATCTTGTCCACCCGTATGATGGAGTGGATGTCGAGATCATGATCGTTAAAGGTGCAGCCTATAACGGAAAGATCCTCGTCTTCTTCCGTGTTATCCTGAATGTGGATGATGGTGCAGTCCCCGTGATAGATCTCCCTGTCAAGGGATAAGAAGATAAGGTCAGGGATGACATCCCCTATCTTGAACAGAAGAGAGCCATCCTGCAATATAAAGGATATACCTGTTCTTGAATAATCCAGGATGCTGCATACTTGAACGGCATCCTGAAAATCATGAAACCGGACGGTTTTGGTGGTGTCGTCTGGTTCTACTGTATAGCGCATATCCCGGTTTAGGTTCAATGGTTCCTCCTGAATGAAGACATGATTTTTATATCGGTTATGCAGATATTTTTCTTTAGACCCGGCATAGATTCAGACCTCGGCCCGGGCACAATCGTTCATATCACCGCCGAGTTTTTTCAGGGCATGCACAAGGGCAGGCATAATCGAACTCAGGCACTCCCTTACGGCATTAGGGCTGCCCGGAAGATTTATAATGAGAGTTTTGTCCCTGGCGCCTGTGACGGCACGGGAGATCATGGCATTGGGCGTTTTTTCAAGGCTTTTCATCCGCATGACCTCCTCCATGCCAAGGATCCTTCGGTCGATTATCTTCAGGGTTGCCTCCGGGGTGACATCTCTTGGAGAGAGCCCTGTGCCTCCGGTGGTGATGATCAGGTCAAGGTCAAAGTTGTCGGTCCAGTCCTTGAGTGTATCAACGATGGAATCAAGGTCATCCGGGAGGCATTTTCTGATCTCGGTCCGGATATGTATTTCTTCCAGCATCTTTTCGATAATGGGCCCGCTTGTGTCCTGTCTTTCTCCCCTTGACCCCTTGTCACTCAGCGTAAGGACTCCGGCATTCATCATCTCTTTTTTCCCTTTGATCTCGACTCAGCGGCATTGCTCAATGCCCTGGGCACTGATTTATTTTTTGACAAAAGCCCCAGATCCCTGGACGAAAGGGAAGGAATCATTTTTATAGAAAGGGCAAGCGGGGTCTTGGGGTTGTTGATCAGGGCGAGACGGATGGGGTATTTCCTGGCCCATTCCCTCTTGGTCGCGATATAACGAAGGACTTCGTCTTTTACCTGCCTGCTTCCTGCAATCAGGGCCGCCTCGCTATCTGTGATCTTGGGAGAGGAGATCACCGCCATCTGGATGATCTTGTTCGAGTCCCGCATAAGGAGGGTGCGGGCCTCTTTTGATCCCTTGCGGGCAAGATCCAGCTTTTCAGAGACGCCCATTGCCCCTATTTGGCTGAACAGGCTTTTGTTTTCATCCGTGTTATTTGTCATTTTTTTCAGACTTGTCCATGGACACGATTTTTTCCTGGATGGCATGTGGAACTGGTTCCATGTGTGATAAGCTCAGGCTGAAAGATCCCCTTCCCGATGTGATTGAAGTGAGGTCCGAGGCATAGGTAAGTACCTCTGCAAGAGGTACCCGGGCCTTGAGTTCCTGGTATTTGCCCCGGGCATTCATGCCTTCTATCTTGCCTCTTCTTGAGTTGAGGTCTCCCATTACATCGCCCATGGAGTCTTCGGGTACAATGACCGTAATATCCATTATTGGCTCCAGCAGGATGGGCTTGCAGGAGGCCATGGCCTTTTTAAAGGCAAGGGCGCCCGCGACCTTGAATGCCATCTCGGAAGAGTCCACATCGTGAAATGATCCGTCATACAGGGTGACCTTGATATCTACAACCGGGTTTCCCGCCAGAGGGCCGGACTTCATGGTTTCGATGATACCCTTTTCTACGGCAGGGATATACTGTCTCGGGATGACTCCACCCACGATCTTGTTTACGAATTCAAATCCCTTGCCTCTTTCCTGGGGTTCCACCTCGATCCAGCAGTCTCCATACTGGCCATGCCCGCCGGATTGTTTTTTGTGTTTACCCTGTACCTTTGTGGACGCCCGGATGGTCTCCTTGTATGGTACCTTTGGGGTTTTAAGCTCCACCTCCACACCATATCTTCTTTTGAGTCGTTCCACTGCGATTTCAATATGGATCTGTCCCAGGCCTGAAAGGATGAATTCTCCGGTCTGAGCATCACGGTGAACCTTCAGGACAGGGTCCTCGTCCATGAGTTTTTGAAAGGAGGGAAGGATTTTTTCAACATCCGCCTTTGTTTTTGGATTCACCGCCATATTCATTATGGGTTCAGGAAAGATCGGGTTTTCAAGGGTGAAATCCGTGGTCTCTGCGGAAAGGGTGTCCCCTGTCTTTGTATGTTTCAGTTTTGCAACGGCAAAGATGTCTCCGGGGCCTGCCTGATCAATGGCAGACTGTGCCTTTCCCTCCAGGAGCAGCAGCGAACCTATTTTTTCTTTTGCCTGGTGAGTGGCGTTGAACAGGGCTGAGTCAGGGTTAAGTGTGCCGGAAAGACACTTGATGATGCTCAAGTTGCCGGTGTAGGGGTCGCTCACGGTCTTGAATACATATCCGATAAACGGATCCTCCTCCCTGGGATGGATCTCTTTTGATTCTTCCAGGCCTTTTTTCAGTACAGGCAGGGGTTTGTCCTCCAGTGTCGGGAAGGCGGTTGCAATAAAGTCCATAAGGGGGATCACCCCGATGTTGAGAAGGGCCGAGCCGGCAAAGACCGGGAGAAAATCCCCCTTTGCCAGCCCCGTGGCCAGTGCGGAAGACAGCTCTTTTGGTGTCAGTTCCGTCCCTTCCAGATATTTTTCCATGAGCTCGTCGTCCACTTCTGCAAGGTCCTCAACTACATTGTCATAGACGTTTTCCACCCATTCGGCCATATTATCCGGGACATTGGCTTCCTCAAACGTCCCGGATCCATCTTTTTTATAGATGTACGCCTTTTTTGTGAGTACATCTACAATACCCGTGAAGCTGTCTTCTTTGCCTATGGGCAGGGTGACAGGCAGGGGCTTGATTCCCAGGCAATCCTGGATGTCGCCAAGCACCTGATCAAATGCGGCCCTTTCCCTGTCCATCTTGTTTACAAAGCATGTCATGGAAAGGCCTTCTTCCCTTGCCATGGTCCACAGGGTTTCCGTGTGCGGTTTGATGGAGTCTATGGCGTCAATGACAAAGATTCCATTGTCAGCGGCCTTGAGTGACAGGATGACCTCTGATGAAAAGTTGGCATCTCCGGGCGAGTCAAGGAGGATCGTCCCTGTGCCTTTCCATTCATAATGGTGCAGGGCCGTAAAAATGGAAGACTGCCTTTTTTGTTCCTCCGGTTCAAAATCCAGGACAGAGTTTCCGTCAAGGACCTTGCCCAGGCGTGTGGTTGCCTTTGCATTGAATAGCATGGCCTCGCCCAGAGATGTTTTTCCTGACCCGGAATGTGAGATAAGGATGATATCCTTTAGTCTTTCCGTACTGTGTCTCCTCATTAGACCTCCCTGAAGATAGTTTATGTATTTTAAAGGTTATTATCCGTAAAAACATGCTCAAGTCAAGGAGTCCTTGGAGAACATTTGTGAAAAGGTGACATGTTTATATGATCGCAGGTTTCGGGTTGTCCTGTACAGCCGGATGGTTCTGGGCTATGATATGGGTATGTGGGGAGATATTCATGGGCATGAGGAACAAAAAGGGCTTCTCCGAAAATATATAACCGGGCAGCAGGTCCCCGGGACCATGCTTTTTTGTGGTCCGGCGTGGCAGGATAAGAAGGGGGTGGCCATTGAGTTTTTCAAGGCATTAAACTGCCTTGAAACCCCCGGGGATGCATGCAACAGATGCCGCAATTGCGTAAAGGCCGACAGCCAGTCACACCCGGACCTTGTTTATTTTGAACCCCCGACAACGGGCGAGCAGATTTCTTTGATCCGGTCTATGCTTTCAGGGATCTCGCTAAGACCCTTTGAGGCAAAATCCAGGGTGGTTATTATCGATCCGGCAGAGGACCTTAACTTGAACAGTTCCAATGCCCTGCTGAAATCACTGGAAGAACCTCCTGGGTCCACAATCTTTATCCTTGTTTCTCATAATGAGAGATTGCTCCTTTCCACCATTGTCTCACGCTGCCAGGTGATCCGTTTTGCGGGGCAGGAAGGGGTTGGAGATGATGATGCCACGAATGCATTGCGTGAGGCCCGGACAGAGATCGTTG
Source organism: Thermodesulfobacteriota bacterium (assembly GCA_034661115.1). Lineage (GTDB taxonomy): Bacteria > Desulfobacterota > Desulfomonilia > UBA1062 > UBA1062 > JAYEKR01. Next base: position 12,034 of record JAYEKR010000274.1, read on the forward strand.
ATCTCCTTGGCGGCAAGGATCCCTTTGAACTTTCGGAAAAATATATACCCAAAAAGGGTTCGGATGCCAGGGAGGTGGCGCCGGTGTGGCTGACCGCGGTTGAGTCAGTCGTGCGTGATCTGATGGTGATTTCCTGCGGGTCGGATGCAGTGATCAACCAGGGCCTTGTCCCCATGTTCCAGGGACGTTTACTGGATATGGGCATGATGGATGATCTCATGGAGAAGATTCACGGGATCAGGGTTGGAACAAGGGGTACGATCAACCTGAGGGTGGCCTTTGGTGAGCTGTTTATCCACCTGTCGAGATTGGTCTGATAATCAAGATTAATTGTTGGGCGAACGCTTACCTTGGTCTGGATGCCTTGTAAACCCCCTAGAACGGCCTGTTCCACTTGGATTTCGACGGCCTCTTTTTGAGCAGGACATAAAGCGCCCCGGTACCTCCGTCGCAGGGTTTGGCCGAGCAAAAGGCAAGTACAAGACGGGAGAGTCCCTTGCTCGTGAGCCATTTGACCACCCCGGCCTTAAGGACAGGCGCGCCCGGAGAGGTAAGTCCGCGGCCATGGATAACAAGGAGAGAGCGCATGCCCATGGCGCAGGTATTTTGGATAAACAGATTCAGTGCGCTACTGGCCTCTTCCAGGTTAAGGCCGTGGAGATCCAGGTGGTCCTGTATGGCGAATGACCCTGATTTCAGCCGGGAAAGGGTCCTGGGATCGATCGGTATGACATGTCCTTCAATATATTCGCCGGTCATGGTGATATCAAACTGTGTCCTGCCCGATACAAGGGCGTTGAGTTCCTGCATGACCTCCTGTCTCTCGTCCCGGATATATCTTTTTTGGGGAGGCCCCACCTCCGGGTCTGCCTGGTCGTGATGCAGAGGTTGAACCCCCTCCATGGCCCTTTTGAAGGCGTCCGAATCATCTACGGGCACGGCTGGCCTTTGCAATTGGTTTTTTTCGGGGGTGGCTTTTTTCTTTTGTTCCTTTGTTATCTGGACGCCCTTTAATATTTCAAAGGGAGTGTTGAATCCAGTGGATTTTTTCATGGTGGTATTTTATACGAAAACGGTTCAATGATTCAAGGTCTGAATCCCCCTGTGGGGGATTATATGAAAAAAGGAGAACACCATCCGTCGTTGAAGAAGAAAAAAAAGGCCCACCCAATAAGAGGTGTAGTGGGCCAAAAAGGAGGTCTATAGCTTTTGAAGTGCTATAGATTGAGATCTTATTTAGTAGGGAAAAACAAATGTGTCAAATATAATTATCTTATGCTAAGATTAGATAAAAGTAAATCTATTGATGGAAGGGTTGGTTAAATGAACATACATCAGGTCCGGATATTTTATACGGCTGCTCAGGTAATGAGTATTACAAAGACAGCAAAAAAGATGCACCTTTCTCAGCCTTCGGTCAGCATACAGATCAAGGACCTTGAGGAATCCCTGGGCGTGAAACTCTTTGACCGGATAAACCGGAAGATATCGCTTACAGACGCGGGCAAGGTGTTTTATTCCTATGCACAGAGGATATTGAACCTGATCGACGAGACGAATATTGTTATGAAGGATTTTGGTTCAGGTGATGTAGGCTCCCTTGCCATCGGTGCATCCAATACCATTGCCAACTATATTCTCCCGCGTTATCTTGGTGAATTCAAGGAAAATAATCCCAGGGTGGACATATCTTTAAGCATTCTCAACCGGCAGGATGCCATAGAACAGTGTCTGGGGGGCGATATAGATGTGGCCTTTGTGCAGGAGGTGAGGGATCATCCTGATCTTCGATCTGAGCTGTGCATGCTGGACGAGCTTGTTGTGGTGTGTTCCCCGCGGCACCGATGGGCCTCAATGGGGCCTCTGTCTATATCGACACTGAACAGCGAGGCGGAGCCGATCATCATGAGGGAGGAAGGCTCCGGGACAAGGGATCTTATCGAGTATGCCGCGGAGATGATCGGTGCCCAGCTCAATATTGCCATGGAAATGGGTAATACCGAGGGCATCAAGAGGGCAGTTGAGGCAAACCTGGGTATTGCCATTATCTCGAAGAATGTTATAAAGCGCGAAATTAAATACAAAAAACTGGTATCCCTTGAGATAAGAGACCTTGATACCCGCAGACGATTTTATATTGTTTGCAGCTCAAAGCGCAGACCCATGCCTTATGTCAAACGATTTTATGACTTTATTGTCGAAAAAAGACAGCTCCCTGAAGATGCATTGGAGGGTTAGTCATGGTGATTTGCGACGATATTTGATGGTATGAACCCCATAGCCTGTTACGGGAAATCAAGCCTTCCCTGGATGCTATAGCGGACGCGTTAGTTGAATCCACCAGGTAACCGGTGAGGGGCTTCATGTGCAGGAAAATTTATAAGGGGGTTGACATGGATGAGGACAGGATAGTAGCCATATTATCTTAAAATATTAATAACAGGGAGCAGGTATGCTGGAAATCAGGTTTCATGGAAGGGGCGGACAGGGTGCGGTGACATCGGCGGAGCTCATTGCCACGTCTGCCATCAATAAGGGCAAATTCGCACAGGCCTTTCCGAGTTTCGGTCCGGAACGCAGGGGTGCACCTGTGGTTGCCTTTTGCAGGGTGGATGACAGGAAGATCAATATAAGGGCAAAGGTGTATAATCCTGATGTGGTGATTGTACTTGATCCTGGATTGCTGTCTCTGGTAAATCCGACAGAGGGGATGAAGGATGGTGGCCTTTTGATTGTGAATACGCACAAGTCGATAGATGCGTTTTCCGGTATGTTCGGGGATGCCATCCGGATTGGTGTCCTTGATGCGAATGCCATAGCCATGGAAGAGCTTGGCAGGCCCATTGTCAATACCACCATGCTCGGGGGATTTATAAAGGGGACCGGGGTTGTCGATATTGAGGATATCAAAGGGCCCATGCATGAAAGGTTCGGGGCCAAGCTTGGGCCAAAGAACATGAATGCCCTGGAGCGTGCTTATAACGAGGTTGTGATAAAGGAGTAGGACCATGGCAAAACCAATAGACGAGATAAGGTGGCAGGAGCTTGAGGTCGGGATCGCGGTCATTGATCCGGGCTCAGCCATGGGGTATGAGACCGGGACATGGCGTTCAGAGAGGCCGGTTGTGGACAAGGATCAATGTATCCACTGCGGTGTGTGCTGGCTGTTTTGTCCGGACATGAGTATTGTGCAGGCCCCTGAGGGTCATTTTGAGGCTGATCTGACATATTGCAAGGGCTGTGGCATATGCGCAAAGGAATGTCCTGTAGGGTGTATAACCATGGTCCCCGAGGAGGAGGAATAATGGCTAAGCAGAGAAAGGGTGTAGAGGTCTCTATCGCCATGTCCGAGGCGGTGGCCCAGGCGGATGTGGATGTGATTGCAGCATATCCCATCACCCCGCAGACCCATATCGTGGAACATCTTTCGGAGATAGTGGCAAGCGGTGACCTCGATGCGGAGTTCGTCCCGGTTGATTCAGAGCATTCCGCCATGAGCGTGTGTTGCGGATCCTCTGCAGTAGGGGCAAGGACCTTTACATCGACAAGTTCCCAGGGGCTGGCCCTTATGGCTGAGATATTTTTTATTACATCTTCCATGCGGCTGCCCGTGGTGATGGCGCTGGCAAACCGCTCGCTTTCGGGTCCGCTTTCTATATGGAACGATCACACGGATACCATGATGGTGCGTGATGCAGGCTGGATACAGGTCTTTGTGGAAAACGGACAGGAGTCTTATGACAATATGTTCTGCGCCTTCCGCATAGCAGAGGATCCGGACGTGATGCTGCCCCTTGCCGTGAATTTTGACGGCTTTATCCTCACGCATATGATCGAACCCATTATCTATGAAGATGATGCAGTGGTGAAAAAATACCTGCCAGAGTTTAAGATGAAAAACACCCTTCATCCGGATAAACCTGTGTCTATGGGGTGTTTTGCCATGCCCGAGCTGTACACAGAGGCGCAGATGGCCAGCGAGGCGGCCTTGCAGGGCTCATATCCCACGATCGTCAAGGCATGGGATGAATGGGCAGAGCTCACCGGGAGGCAATACCGTCCCATAGAGACCTATATGGCCGAGGATGCGGAGTATTGTATTGTTACCATGGGGTCTTATGGGGAGACTGCGATGGATGCGGTGGATGCACTCAGGCAGGAGGGTGAAAAGGTGGGCGTGATAAAGATACGGTTATGGAGACCGTTCCCGTTTGATGATTTTTTTGCCGCGGTAAAGGGAAAGAAGACCCTGATCGTGATGGACCGTGCCATCAGCTTTGGCGGACCGGGTGGACCGGTTGCCTCGGAGATCAAATCCGCGCTTTATAAACAGGACGATGCCCCTGAGGTAGTGAGCTATGTTGCCGGCCTGGCCGGAAGGGATGTCTCTGTCGGTGATTTCAAAAAGATGATTATTGAAGGAAAGGACCGGGCGGAATCAAAGGATACACAGGGATTCCAGCTTTATGGTCTGAGGGGATAAGGAGTCAGTTATGGATAGATTCTCGGTTTTTTCCGCTGCGCTTGTTGACAGGTCAGAGAATTTTACGTCGGGTCACAGGGCCTGCCAGGGATGTGCAGAGGCCCTGGCTGTACGCCTGGTGATGAAGGCATTGGGAAGGGATACCATTGTGGCAATGACTACCGGGTGTATGGAGATCATCTCATCACCCCTGCCAACAACCGCATGGAAGGTCCCATGGATACATGTCGCCTTTGAGAATGCGGCCGGGGTGATCTCCGGCAGCGAGGCCGGCATGAAGGCCATGATGCGAAAGGGCAAGATAAAGCCAAAAAAGGTGAATTTTGTGGCAATGGGCGGTGATGGAGCCACTGCGGATATCGGTATTGGCTCTATTTCCGGTGCCCTGGAACGGGGTCATGACATGCTGTATGTGTGCTATGACAATGAGGCATACATGAATACCGGTATCCAGCGCTCGAGTTCCACTCCGTATGGGGCGTCTACAACGACATCTCCTGCTGGAAAGGCCAGTATAGGGCAGCATACACAGAAGAAAAATATGCCTCGTATTGCAGAGGCCCATGGTATACCCTATGTGGCCACCGCATGCCCGAGTTTCCCCTTTGATCTCATGGAAAAGGTGAAAAAAGCAGCTGATACCCCGGGGCCTGCCTATATACATATCCTTTCCGTGTGCCCCACGGGCTGGAGGATTCCGCCGCATGACGCGATCAAGTACGGAAGGCTTGCGGTAGACAGCTGTGTGTTTCCGCTTTACGAGGTGGTGGACGGCAGATACCGTATGACCTATGCACCGTATAAACAGCTTCCGGTTACCGAATACCTGAAGGGTCAGGGTCGGTTCAGGCACCTTGGGGACAAAGATATCGATGCGATCCAGGCCGGGGTTGACCGTGACTACAAGAGGCTTTTGAAGCGCAGTGAAGAGGAAGGTTGAGATGGCAGTAGATATAGAAAGAATAAATGAGGTCATATCCCGTTATGACAGATCGGAAGAATTCATTCTGGCCATTCTGCAGGATTTCCAGAAAGAATTCCACTATGTCCCCCAGGAGGGGATGGAAAGGCTCAGCGAGATTATCCATGTGCCACAGAGCCGTATATATGCGATGAGCACCTTTTATAATGCGCTGTCTCTGGAGCCAAAGGGCAGGCATACGATCAAGGTGTGTACAGGGACTGCCTGCCACCTGAAGGGTGCTGTGGATATCCTTGAAACCGTTGAACGTGAGCTTGATGTGAAACGTAATTCTACTACAGAGGATAAACGTTTTTCTGTTGATTGCGTAAATTGTGTCGGGGCCTGTGCCATGGCGCCGGTGATAGTGGTGGACGATGATTATCACGGTCATATGAGCTCATCCAGGATCATGGATGTACTTAAAAAATATAAATAAGAGGGTGCGTTAATATGGAGATAACCTCAATCGAACAGCTCGAAGGCTATACGGAACAATTAAGGAAAGCCCAAAGACCAGATGTTCCCACGGTCTTTATATGTTTTGGAACCGGTTGCTTGGCAAATGGGGCCAGGGACGTGGCAGAGGCATTCAGGGCGGAGATCGGCAAACAGGGCTTGAAGGTGAATGTTGACATAGGTATCAAAACCACTGGATGCCACGGGTATTGCGAAAACGGACCCCTGGTAGCCCTGCGGCCGCAAGGCTACCTGTATCTGAAGGTCAAACCAAAGGATGTGCCGGAGATCGTTGAAAAGAGCATAAAATCGGATGAGATCGTGGAACGGCTTGTCTACAGGGATGTCAATACAAAAGAGCGTATTGCAGAGTACCAGTCAATACCCTTTTATTCACATCAGGAGAGGATTGCATTGCGCAATATAGGCGATATAGATCCCCTGAGTATTGATGACTATATCCTTGCCCAGGGTTATTCCGGCCTTGCAAAGGCCGTTTGCATGGAACCTGAAGAGGTCATTTCGCAGGTCGAGGCATCAGGCCTCAGGGGCCGCGGAGGAGGCGGGTTTCCTGCGGGTAGGAAATGGCGTTTTTGCCGTGAGGTCAAGTCAGATGTTCATTACGTGATGTGCAATGGGGATGAGGGCGATCCCGGGGCATTCATGGACCGTTCTATCATGGAGGGTGATCCCCACAGTGTGATCGAGGGGATTATTATAGGCGGCTATGCCTTGGGTGCCAGGCAGGGTTATATCTATGTGAGGGATGAATATCCCCTTGCCGTGAACAACCTTTCCCGTGCCCTTGACGATGCGCGTTCCAAGGGTTTCCTTGGAAAGAATATCCTTGGAACGGGTTTTGCGTTTGATATCAGGATCAGCCGCGGCGGCGGTGCCTTTGTCTGCGGTGAGTCTTCCGCATTGATGCGTTCCCTGGAGGGTAAGGTTGGCGAGCCAAGGGCCAAGTATATACGGTCCGTTGAAAAGGGGATTTATGACAAGCCAAGCGTGTTGAACAATGTGGAGACATGGGCGAATGTGCCGGCGATTATGCTCAGGGGGGCCCAATGGTACAGTGCCTTCGGGACAGCCGGATCCAAGGGCACAAAGGTCTTTTCCCTAGTGGGCAAGGTCAACAATACTGGCCTGGTTGAGGTACCCATGGGTATCACCCTGAGGGAATTGGTCGAGAATATCGGCGGCGGGGTACTCGACGGCAAGGCGCTCAAGGCCGTACAGACAGGCGGTCCATCCGGAGGCTGTATCCCGGAGACAGAGATGGATCTGCCCATTGATTTTGACTCACTCACACAAAAGGGTTCCATGATGGGTTCGGGCGGTATCATTGTCATGGACGAGAATACCTGCATGGTGGATGTGGCAAGATATTTTATCTCGTTTCTGGCAGAGGAGTCATGCGGAAAATGTGTCCCGTGCAGGGACGGTCTGCCCCGGATGCTGAAGATCCTCACGGATATCACCGAGGGAAGGGGCAAAGACGGGGATATCGATCTGCTCGAAGAACTCTGCGAGACCCTGGAGTACGGTGCGCTCTGCGCTCTCGGGACATCGGCCGTGAACCCTGTACGTTCCACGATAAGGTATTTCAGGGATGAATATGAGGCGCATATCCGGGACAAGCGATGTCCGGCCGGGGTGTGCAAGGCGCTTATCACCTATCGGATCGATCCGGATGCATGCACCGGATGTACGCTGTGTGCAAAAAAATGTCCCCAGGGCTGCATAAGCGGTGAAAAGAAACAGGCCCATGTGATTGATACAACCAAGTGCATTAAATGTGGTATATGCAGGGAAGTGTGTAGCTTTGACGCAGTGAGGGTGGAATAAGGATATGGGTATGGAAAAGATCAAGATAATAATAGACGGTAAAGAATTCGAGGGGATAAAGGATCAACCCGTGCTCGATGTTGCAAGGGCCGGCGGCATAGACATCCCTTCTCTGTGCTACCACCCCGAGGTAAAGAATTCAGGCGGTTCGTGCCGGCTTTGCCTGGTGGAGGCACACCAGGCCGGACGCATGAAGCTTGTTACCTCATGCAATTATCCGGTGAGAGAAGGCCTTGAGATCAAGACCAATACGGATCTGGTGAGGCGTATTCGTAAGGGTATCCTGGAAATTCTGGTGGCAAGGGTACCGGATTCAGATGTGGTAAGCTCTCTTGCCCGGGAGTATGGCATTGAAGAGACGCGTTTCTTTAAGGACGAGGGGGACAAAGACCGCCACAAGTGTATTGCCTGCGGGCTGTGTGTCCAGGTGTGTGAAGAGGTTGTGGGCGTAAGTGCGATCTCCATGCTCAATCGGGGCAGTGACAAGATCCCGGGTACCCCGTATAAGATACCCTCCCAAACCTGTATTGGTTGCGGCGCATGTGCATATGCCTGCCCCACAGATGCCATTGAGATGGTCGATGAGGGCGATACCCGCAAGATATGGGGCAGGGAGTTCAAGATGCACACATGTAGTGTGTGCGGAAATCCCTATATCCCTGAGGCGCAGATCGACTGGATCGTAAAGACTACTGGCAAGGAAAGGGCATTTTTTGATAAATGCCCGGACCACAGATAGGGGTTAACAATGCAGCCTGCCTGAGGCAGGCTGCATTGTTTGAGATTAGAGACTTCGGGTTTCTAATTTCAATGCCCGTCGTATGGCATGGGCCATGTCTGCCTTGCTAACGGGTTTCATTATATATTCACGTATCCCGATGGAAAGGGCCTTTTCTTTTGTGATGGTTTCGCTGAATCCTGTACAGATGATGACAGGCATCTCTTTTTTTAAAAGCATAACCTTTTTTGCCAGTTCATAGCCGGTCATGTTTGGCATGGTCTGGTCTGTAATCAAGAGGTCAAAGCCGTCAGGGGTTTTGCTGAAGGCCGCATAGGCGTCACAACTGTCCTGCATGGCGGTTGTCTCATACCCGAGATCCTCCAGCATCTCCTTGAGCACGGAGACAATAGGTTCTTCATCATCGACAATGAGTATATGCTCATTGCCCCCGGGCAAAGGGGCCTGTGGAGCGGGTATCTGGTTATGGTGTTGTTCCTGGATACGTGGCAGATATACCTGGAAGGTGCTTCCCTTTCCGGGCTCGGAATACACACGGACAATGCCGCCATGATCATGGACAATGCCGTGAACGAGCGAGAGCCCCAGTCCTGTGCCCTTTCCCTGTTCCTTTGTAGTAAAATATGGATCAAAGATTCGTTCCATAAGCTCCACGGGCATGCCCATGCCCGTGTCCGAGACACAGAGACGTACATAGGGCCCGGGATTGAGCCCGAGACGTTTATCTGCACTGGATCGGGAGATATCTATCTTTTCAAGCTCCACACCCAGTATGCCGGTGGCATCGGTCATGGAGTGGTATGCGTTGGTGCACAGGTTTAGGATCACCTGCTGGATCTGCGTGTAGTCCGCGAGCACCTCTCCGCAGTCGTCGGCAATTTGTGTCTGTATCTCAATGCTGGAAGGGATGGAAGCCCTTAAGAGTTTGATGGTCTCCTTTGTTATGGATTGCATGGGCAGCGGTCTTTTTTCGATCTCCCTTTGCCGGCTGAGGGTCAGGATCTGGCCGACAAGGTCCTTTGCCCGGGATGAGGCACTGAGCACCTTTTCAAGGTGCTCATGTTCCTTTGAGGCCTTTGGCATTTTAGAGAGTGTAAGTTCTGTGTATCCGATGATGGGCGACAGGATATTGTTGAAGTCGTGCGCAATCCCCCCGGCAAGTGACCCGATTGCCTCCATCTTTTGTGCCTGCATGAGCTGGTTTTCAAGCTCTGACTCGTGGGTGATATCATGCATAACCAGTACATAATTTACCATGGTCGCCTTTTCGTCATGGATCGGGGTGAAGGATGCCTCGACCACAACATTGGATCCCTCTTTTTTTCTATAGTCTATACGGCCCCGCCATTTTTTGCCCCGGGAAAGGGCATTCCTGATTTTTCTGGATTCAGGGAAGAACGTGTCTTTGTCCTGAAGAAGGGACTGGATCTCTTTGCCCATGGCCATATCAAGATCGATGCCCGAGATATGGGCAAAGGCGGGATTGGCATATTCGATCCGGCCCCTGGTATCAAGGATGACAATCGCATCGGATGCCTGTTCAATGGAGGTTGCCAGACGCAGTCTGTCCTTTTCCATTGCTTTTCGCTCGAGGATGTCTTTTTCGAGTTGTTTGTTGGCGATCAGCAGGGCCGTTTCCCTTGCTTGGATCTCCCGGCCCATACGTTTGAATCCCTCTGCAATCTTACGGAATTCCCTGGACCTGGGGGCCTCAAAATCAAGGCTGTATTTCCCCCCGGATATCTCTTCGATCCTTTTAAGGAGGGTATCCATGGGGGTTCCAAGGAACCTTTGAAGGAGAAATCTTGTGAGGATGCTCAGGGCAAGAAACACGATCAGGATCGTGGTAAGATAGGTTACAAGGATGCCTGAAAGGTATTCTTTTATACTAAGGGTGGAAACAGACAGCTCAATGCGCCCGATATAGAGGTTTCTATGGAGGATGTTTTTTGTCCTCTTTATTTCTTTTGCCCCATCCGGTTTTTTATAATCAAAGATAATGTCTCCGGTCTCGCCCGTGATTTTCAGTCCGGTGATCATCTTGTTTTCGGTGTAGGCCTCGGCCGTATGTCTTATGGATTTTATGTCCATATCCCAGAGGGCATATTCACAGTTGTTAGCGATGGAAAGGACAAGTGCATTCGCATCTTTGTCCAGGGCCTTTCTGGATGAGCGTGATATAAAGACAAGGTTGCCCAGAAGGGGCAGGGAGGAGAGTACAAATATAAGCAGGATAAGGTAGGTTGCGAGGTCCCTTGAAATGGAGTGATTTGTCTGTGTCTTCATCGTCTCAATCTATATTACCTTATCCCTTTTATAAAGCTTATCGATTTTGAACCATTAAATGGATTGATCGAGGCAGCTAGAACCCGTGTTTCTGCATGATTTTTTTCAGGGTACCATCTCCCTTGATTTCCTTGAGTCCCGTGTTGAAGGCCTTTAATTTTTCTTTATACCCAGGGGCCTTTTTTGAAAACGCGATGTACAGGGGCTTGACCTCAAGTGGGGGCTCCATGAATTCGAGTTCATCAATATACCATGGGAACTCTTTTACAATGATATACTTTGCCACGAATTTGTCGATAAAGATGAGGTCGATTCTCTTGTTGTAGAGTTTTTCCAGGTTCATTTTGTCGCCCACTGCCATGTCCTTTTTAAGGAACCCTGCCTCGTCAAAGGCCTTTGTGTTTATGTATCCCCGGACAATACCGAATGAGTATTGTTTGAGACCTTCGAGTGCCCTGGTCTGGTCCTTTTGCGGGTCCACTGTGTATGAGATGGCACTGTCTTTGCGTTTATACAGCCCCACCGGGCCTCCAGGAAAGGGGTCAGAGAAGACAATCTGATGGTCTCTTTCGGTCGGGTCGAAATATTCAGGGAAAAGGCCGTCGTGTGCACCTGACAGGACAAGGTGAAGCGCCCTGGCCCAGGGGTAGAAGTTGACCTCGGCCGTATATCCCGCCCTCTTGAATGCCTCGACAACGATCTCATTTACATATCCATTGTTTTCGAGTTCCTGCCCGATATACGGAGGCCAGTCAAGGGTGGAGAGTGTAACGGTCTTCTGGGCGCAGACCGGTCCTGTCATGACCCATCCTATGGTGACAATGATAAACATTACGGATGCTGCAATTTTTTGGAACATACGATCCTCCTTTTTTTGGATGAGATACCTTAGATATATAAGGGGTGTTTTTGACAATGCAAGCCCTTATAGAACTTTGCATGGATCCATGGACATAAGCGATGGGACCTCCACAGCTATTGACTTGTTCAATGGGATCCAGCATATATTGATGTGCTTGTATAATCTCAAAAAACAGGGACACTATAAAAGGCTCACACCTGAATTCCTTATCCGGAGTTTACCCGCAAGGGTTTTGCCCCGATTTATTGAGCTGTTACACGTGATTGTATAAAAGGCAGGAGCAATATCATGCTTGAAATGATTTCAGACGGGTTTCAGAAGGCGCAGAATCTGCTTAAGGGAAAGGCCGTTATCAATGAGCGGCATATTGACGAGGCAGTCAAACAGATACGCATGTCTCTGCTTGAAGCGGACGTTGAGTTTCATGTGGTAAAGACTTTTGTCGACGGCGTGAGGGACAAGGCCCTGGGAGAGATCGTCCAGACCAGGGTTTCGCGCGGCAGACAGAGACTCAAGGTCACCCCGGAACAGCATTTTGTCAAGATATGCAATGATGAACTCACCTCCCTTATGGGTCCGGTGGACACCTCCATTGCCTTTTCATCAGGAGGTGTTTCCTCCATAATGATGGTGGGGCTTCAGGGGAGCGGTAAGACCACCTCTACCGCCAAGCTGGCGCGATATCTTGAAAAGCAGGGCAGAAAACCCATGCTGGTGGCAGCGGATGTCTATCGGCCGGCCGCCATAGATCAGCTCAAGGTCCTGGGTAAGAGGTTGGATATGCCGGTGTTTTTTGCCCCGGGCAAGAATCCTCCGCAGATATGCCGGGATGCCCTGGATGCGGCGCGATTCAAGTCAAGGGATGTGGTCCTCTTTGATACAGCGGGAAGAAACATCCTTGACGAGGAGCTGATGAACGAGCTGGAGGAGATCAAGGGGCTTACAAGCCCGGATAACATTTTCCTGGTGGTGGATGCCATGATCGGACAGGAGTCTGTGAGGGTGGCAAAAGAGTTTGACTCCCGCCTCGATCTTTCCGGGATTATCCTGACCAAACTCGATGGCGATGCCAGGGGCGGAGCCGCCCTGTCCATCAAGGAGGTGACACAAAAGCCCATCAAGTTCCTTGGTATGGGAGAGTCTCTTGACCGTCTGGAGGAATTCCGGCCAGAGGGTCTTGCCTCGAGGATTTTGGGACACGGGGATATTGTCGGTCTTGTACAGGGATTTGAGGAGGTAGTTGACGAGAAAAAGGCGGACGAAGACGCCGAAAAGATGCTCAAGGGACAATTCACCTTTAATGATTTTTTAAAGCAGCTCAAGATGATAAAAAAGATGGGCCCTCTCAGTGATGTCATTGCCAAGCTTCCCTTGGGGCAGATGGGTCAGCAAGGTGGTCTTGATGTGGATGACAGGGAACTCGTGCGTGTTGAGGCCATTGTCCGTTCCATGACCGCCTATGAAAGGAATCACCCGGATTGCCTGGATAAAAGCCGTATCCAGAGGATTACAAAGGGGAGCGGACAGCCCGGGCACAAGGTCGCTGAACTCATATCCAGATTCGGGACCATGCGCAGGGTCATGGGTTCCCTGGGTAAGGGCAACAAAAAGGCCCTGTCACGGATGGGCCTTGGCTCGGAGATGACTGACCTTATAGGGCAGGGTATGCCTCCCAAAAACAAAAAGGGTCCTGTCAGCCTGAAGAAAAACAAGAAAAAAAAAGGATCAAACAAGAAAAAACGTTGAGTACAGCATTTGCCGGAGCGAACCGGGTTTTTTAAATGAGGAAGGAATGACGTTTTCAGGGGTGTTTTGTGGTTGATACACAGTCAAGCGAGATTAGAATCATACAAAAGATAAACCAGGCCATTGCGCTGAGTCCTGATATCCGGGCGGTTGCCATGGCGATCCTGGATATCGTGATCAATGAAACCCATGCAAGGAATGTCTCGATCATGATGCCCTCTGCAAACGGGAAAGACCTTGAGATTCGTGCGGCAAAGGGAGCCAATGACCAGATGGCCCGGTATTCTGAAAACCCTCTGGGGCAGACCTTTCCAATGGGCAAGGGGATTTCGGGCATGGTCGCACAGAGCCTGGAACCGGTGGTCATCACGGATGCCGCGCATGACCCCGTGTTTCAGAGCAGGAATAAAGGGGTTAAGATTGGTTCCATGATGAGTCTGCCCCTTGTTTATGCCCAGGATGAGCTGGTTGGTGTCCTGAATATGAGTCATCCCGGGGTGGATATTTTCAGCCAGGAGGACAAGAGACTCATAGATATCCTTTTGCCCCCGGCAGCCCTTGCCCTTCGGAATGCCAGGCTTATGAGGGATGTTCAGGATATGAACAGCATGCTCAAGCAGGAGCTTTCCATGACCGACCGTATGCTGGAGGGGGTTGGCAGGAATGTGTTGAGGGTCTTTAACTATATGTCCATAGGGGTTTTGACTGTCTCCCTTGATGGGGAGATAACCAGTATCAATAACCGGGCATTTTCTTTTCTGGGTACAGGGACCGGGCAAAACCTCTCTGGCGTGATAGGTAAGGAGACGATGGATTGTTTTGCCCCGGATATGGCAGATATCACCCGGGATATTGAGGTGTCAGGCCGTATCCTTGAGATCGAGGTATCTTCTCTGCCCATGAAGCCGGCGTATCAGGTGCTGGTTTGTGTCCGGGATGTGAGCCAGGAGAGATTCAGGCAAAGGGAGATCGTTCGGGTCAAGGACCAGTACAAGGATATGGTGGAAAAGGCCATTGACGCAGTATATATCGTTAAAAACGGCCGGTTTCTCCTTGTCAATAAAAAATTTCAGGAAATGCTGGGTTATTCCACACAGGAGCTTGTGGGCAGACATTTCAGGCATATCCTTCCCAGGTCGTCTATCAATGTATTGAAAAGTATTGGCCAATTCAGTGGGGACAATGCCTTTATACCGAACTTTGAGATCCAGGCGGTTAAAAAGGGTGGTGCCCTTGTGTGGCTTGAAATCAGCGTGGGACGTCTTTTGATAGATGGGGACCCCTGTTTTGTCGGCGTGGTAAGGGACATCACCAGCAAAAAAGAGGTCCTGGCCATGAAGACACGGTTTCTTCAGGTGACCTCCCATGAGATCCGGGTGCCTCTGACCGTGGTAAGGGGGTATGCCAGCATGTTTTCAAAGAGCAAGATGGGTACGCTTTCAGATGACCAGCGGGAATGTATAGAAGAGATTCAGACCCAGAGTGACCGACTGCTCCATTTCAGCAATTCCCTTTTGGATTTTTCCCGTATCAACGAGGAGGGGGTCAAACTTCAGCGTCAGGACATGGATCTATGCGACCACCTTGCGCGGGTGGTCCGGAACATGCAGCTTAAGGCGGATGACAGGGGTATCAAGGTGATCTTTGAGGGAGAAAAGGGCCTTTCTGCGGTATACGCGGATCCTGTCCGCGTTGAGCAGGCCGTTTACAATCTCATTGACAATGCCATAAAGCATTCTCCGGACCGGGCAGAGGTGAGGGTTGAGCTTTCAAGGGGCAAAGGGGGGAGTGATATCAACCGGATTTTTCACAGGGGCACTATTTGTATATCCGTGAGAGATCAGGGTGACGGCATACGGCCAGATGAGGCCAGAGAACTTTTTGGTGAATTTTATGTCGGGTTAAGCGGACGGGCAAAGGGGGGCTTCGGGCTCGGGCTTGCCATTACAAGTGAGATTGTGCACGCCCACGGGGGTACAGTGGAGGCCGTGCCTTCGGACCAGGGTGGGCATTTTATTATAACAATGCCCTTGAACGTCCCGGACGATTAAGGTAGGATGTCATAATGCATTATGCATATTTAATAAGGGTCGGCGTTCCGGGCCATGGTCAGGGGCATATCCGGGAGGTCAAAGAGAAGATTGTTTAATATGGGGAATCCGCCTGTTGGCTCTACAGCAGGTTTTGAGATATGCAGGCATAGATATGACAACAAACAAACTTAAGATCCTGGTTGTTGATGATGATGAAAGCATAAGAGGGTATATTACCAAACTTCTTAAGGTGAGCGGATATGATACACAGAGCGCCTCCTGCGGAAGACAGGCCCTGGAGCAGTTGCGCCTGGATGCAGACATATCCCTTGTCATCCTGGATATCCTTATGCCGGAGATGGACGGGCTGGAAACACTTGGAGAGATAAGGAAGATCTCAGTGGACTTGCCTGTGCTTATGCTTTCTGCCCTGGGGCAGACCGGCATCATTGTCAAGGCCATGAAGGCCGGTGCTACCGATTATCTGGTGAAACCCTTTGAAGAGGAGGAGCTGGAGCTTGCCATAGCCAAGTCCATAGAAAAAAAGAGGCTGCTGGCGGAGATATCTACCCTCAAGAAAAAGCTCAGGGTGAATGAACTAAAGGGCGAGTTTATCTTTACCAGTAAAAAAATGCAGTCTGTCCAGGACATGATTGAGCAGGTGGCGGACACGGATGTGAGCGTACTGGTCTCAGGGGACAGCGGGACCGGCAAGGAACTTGTGGCCAGGGCCCTTCATTATCGATCAGGCATGAAAGACAAGCCCTTTGTCAAGGTCAATTGTGCGGCTCTGCCTCATGATCTGCTCGAATCCGAGCTTTTTGGTTATGAACGGGGTGCCTTTACCGGTGCATATAAGACCAAGGCCGGAAAATTTGAGCTGGCGAACAATGGAACAATCTTTCTGGATGAGGTCGGAGAGATCGATATGGGCATCCAGTCCAAGCTTCTGCAGGTCCTGCAGGAGGGGACATTCTCTCGTTTGGGCGGGAAACAGGATGTGCACGTGAATGTCCGTATCATTGCCGCCACAAACAAAGATCTGGGCAAATCGGTTCAGGAGGGGACCTTTCGGGAGGATATATATTATCGTCTCAATGTGGTGAATATACAGATCCCCCCGCTTTCTGAGAGGTTGGAGGATATCCCGTTTCTCTTTGAGTACTTTCTGGATATATATAATGACAAGTACGGCAAGCATATT
This sequence comes from Thermodesulfobacteriota bacterium, assembly GCA_034661115.1. Classification (GTDB taxonomy): domain Bacteria; phylum Desulfobacterota; class Desulfomonilia; order UBA1062; family UBA1062; genus JAYEKR01. The sequence goes on from JAYEKR010000274.1 coordinate 28,655, forward strand.
GAGATAGATAAGGATGAGGTATATCCCCTGCTTATGGGATATGTATGGCCCGGGAATGTGAGGGAACTGAAGAATCAGGTAAAGAGGCTGGTAATTTTGGGTAATGTGGATGATATGACCCGGTATCTTAAAAAGGACTCGTCTGTCTCAGGGGAAAAGCCCCTTTACCGGCCTGTTGAGGTTGATTTTATGGATACACCGGATGCGGATACACCGGATGCGGATACATCCGGGATTGTCTCTCTCAAGGTCGCGGCAAAGCAGGCGGCCCAGAAGGCAGAGAGAGGCATGATCATTCGGGCATTGAATGGTACCAACTGGAACAAGAAAAAGGCGGCTGTGATGCTCCAGATCAGCTACAAGGCCCTTTTATACAAGATAAAGGAATGCGGGATCGAAAAATAGGGCCCTGTCGGCCTTTGGACTGGTTGCGGAATGCAACCAGGATGTCAGGATGATGTAAGTGTTTATGGAACATTGAG
>JAYEKR010000275.1:0-7695 GCA_034661115.1 Thermodesulfobacteriota bacterium
GTCAAAACAGGCGTGTTTTTTCAGAAAGATTTCCTTTTACTTTCCAAAAACTTGCCTGCTCGACTATTTGGCTCAAATTTTTAGGGGTTTGCTTTTTGTAAAAGGTGATTGTCGGACAGGCTCCTAGCGGACAAGGGCACTATTTTCCTGGACGAGATCGGAGAACTTCCCCTTCATCTGCAGCCCAAACTCCTGAATGTACTGCAGTCCGCTGTGTTCGAGCGTATAGGCGGTACTGCCCATATAAAGGTTGATGTGCGCATTGTTGCGGCTACAAACAGGGACCTGGAGGCAGAGATACATAAATCCAGGTTCAGGGCGGATCTCTTTTATCGGCTCAATGCCTTTCCCATCTATATACCCCCCCTTAGAAAGAGAAGAGACGATATCCCGGATCTTGCCTGTCACTTTCTTTCCCTTGCATCAAAGAATGTAGGCAGAACCTTTGAGGGGATCACAAATGCGGACATGGAACGGCTGCAGTCATATTCATGGCCCGGAAATATCCGGGAACTCAGACATGTGATCGAACGTTCCGCCATTCTCAGCCCGGATGATGGATTCAGGGTAACCATTCCATCGAGACAGGCTGCACAGACATCTGCCGCCAGTGAGCTCCGCAGCCTCGAAGAGGTGGAAAGGGACCATATTATACAAGTCCTTGAAGGGTGCGGATGGAAGGTCTCAGGACCATATGGAGCGGCCCGGATCCTTGGGCTCAAGCGTACAACCCTTGTCTCACGCATGAAAAAACTCGGGATTGAACGACCCGGAGCAAACAATCAATCATCCGTGGTCGACCATGGTTAAGGGTCTTTGACCTGAACCCTGAACTCCTGAACACTGAACCTGAACAGTCTTTTTTATATGGCATGTCTGCCACCACTGTGATCGATAGATTCAAGAATAAAGATTTGGTCCAGGGTTTGTCCGGCGCTTTCTGGCATGGTGCTTGCTTAATACCTATTATCGGGTCGAATGGCCCATTGTATGAATTTTATTTATGAGGAGGTTCTACTATGTCTACATTCAGTCTGAATGATAATCAGAGGCAGATAAAGGATTCCATGCACCGTTTTGCCGTTGATGAAATCAGGCCCCTTGCAGAGCAAGGAGATGAGGATGGCGTCATGTCGGCCGCGTTTTTAGAAAAGTCATGGCAACTTGGGCTGAGTACCAGTGTTATCCCTGAAGACTATGGCGGGTATGGGTTTGATCGATCAGTGCTTGACAATGTCATCATGATTGAGGAACTGGCCTGGGGTGACCTTTCCATGGGTATTGCCATGATCACGCCCAATCTCTTTGTCCTGCCTGTACTCGAGATGGGTAGTGATGAACAGCAGCGCAGATGCCTGCCCGGATTCTGCGAAGAGACCTATGCCGCCGGCAGCCTCGCCATCATGGAGCATTCCCCGCGTTTTGATGTCTCCAATATACGGACAACCGCAAAGAGGGCATCTGATCACTATGTGATCAACGGGGAGAAATGCCTTGTTCCCATGGCAGACAATGCCCGGTGTTTCATTGTTATTGCAACAGAGGACCCAGGCAGTGGCTATGGCGGCGTGGGGGCGTTTATCGTAGAAAAGGGCACCAGGGGTCTCAAGGTCAAAGCAAGGGAAAAGAATATGGGGCTCCATGCACTGGAGAGCTTCCGTGTGGGGTTTTCCGATCTGGAGGTTCCCCTGGAAAACCGTATTGAAGGGTTTGACTATACGAGGCTTATTGCCTGTTCCCGTATAGGTCTGGCCGCTGCAGCAAACGGGGTGGCAGAGGCGAGCAAAGAGTATTGTCTGGATTATGCAAAGCAAAGGGATGCCTTTGGTTTTCCCATTGCCACGCGGCAGTCCATTGCCTTTATGCTGGCGGACATGGCCATAGAGGCCGATGCATCCCGGCTCCTTACCTTAGAGGCGGCATGGACGGCCGACAGGGGGGAGAATGCACTGCGCATGGCATACCTTGCAAAAGATTATGCGGCATCCAAGGCATTCAAGACAGCCGATATGGGGGTTTCCATTATGGGTGGACATGGTCTTATCCGTGAGTATCCGGTTGAGAGGTGGTTCCGCAATGCCAGGGCATTTTCCATGCTTGAAGGCATGATAATGGCATAGACTGTATGTGATGAGGAGGTAAAAGATGATTGATTTTGATATGCCGGACCGGGTGGATGCCGTACGCAAGATGTTTCGTGACATGGTGGTGGAGACAGTAAGGCCGATTGCGAGGTATTATGATGATCATGAACATGAACAGGCAAAGGAATTGTCTTGTTTTGCGCCCATCATGCAGGCCGGGATGGGCGGAGGAAGAAAGAACAAGTCAAAGGAAAAGAACAAGGAGATAAAACAGACCGAGGACCGTATCGGGGCAAATATGATTTCCGTTGTCGGCTCACAAGAGCTGGCATGGGGCGATGTGGGCCTGATGCTTGCCATGCCTGGCGCTGGACTGGGCAATGCGGCAGTGGACGCAGTGGCCACGGATGAACAATATGCCAGGTTTGGAAAAAAATACTGCGCCATGGCCATAACAGAGTCCGGATGCGGATCGGATGCCAGCGCCATCAAGGCCACTGCCACAAAAGATGGTGATGAATATATCATCAATGGAGAAAAGATCTTTGTTACGGATGGAGACCGCTGTGAGTCCGTGGTTGTATGGGCCACCCTGGATAAGTCAAAGGGAAGGGCCGCTATCAAGTCCTTTGTGATCGAAAAGGGTACACCGGGTTTTTGTGTGGAAAAGATGGAAAAGAAGTGCGGTATAAGGGCATCGGATACTGCGACCCTTGTATTTGATGACTGCCGTATCCCGGCAGAAAACATTTTGGGAGATCCCGAGATAAGGCCCGAAGGAGGTTTTAAAGGGGTAATGCAGACCTTTGACAATACCCGTCCCCTTGTGGCCGCCATGGCCCTTGGATGTGCGAGGGCAGCCTATGAGTTCACACGTGATACCCTTGGAAAGGAGGGGATCCATGTGAACTACACCACGCCGAAACTCATGCAGACGGCCTTTGAAAGGGACCTGATATGGATGGAGGAAAATCTCGAGGTCATGCGTCTGCTCATAGAAAGGGCCGCATGGATGGCAGACAATGGACGGGCAAACAACCTTGAGGCATCCATGTCAAAGGCAAAGGCTGGCAAATACGGTAATCTCATTGTGCAGAAATGCGTGGAGATGCTCGGCCCCATCGGATATTCCAGGGATTATCTGCTTGAGAAGTGGATGAGAGACAATAAGGTAAACGATATCTATGAGGGTACCCAGCAGATACAGATGCTGGTTATTGCCCGCCGCATACTCGGGTACAACAGGGATATGTTGAGCTGAAGGGGGAGCATTATTGTTTTGTTAAGACCGGAACCAGTTCGAGTTATTGCGATAAACGTAGACTGTCATTCCCGCTTCTGCCTGCAGCAGGCAGGCAGAAGCGGGAATCCAGGAACGCCGAAACAGGCTTCAAAAATATAATAATTCAAGGAGGAAATGGAAATGGAAAAGATCAAGATACCAAGCGGGATCAAACCAGAGGAGTTTTTCAATGAGTTTTTGCCAAAGGCCTTTGATGCATCAAAGGGGGACATGGATTTGTCGGGTTACAAGGGCATCAATTTTACCATGGGATTTGATATTACCGGTGCATCAGGCGGAACCTATACCATAAGCCTGATGGATGGAGATAAACTAAAGGTCACAGAGGGTGAACAGGCGGACGCTATTATGAGCATCGAGATGCCTGAAAAGGTCTTTACCGATGGTCTCAGCGGCAGGATCCCGGGTTTTCCCATTGAGGGGTTTCTTTCCAACCCACAGGAGATTATAACAGGCCTGCCGCCTGAAGAGGCAAAGCAGCGTATAGATAATCTCAATGGCATCAATGGCATGATGGAACTGGAAGCGCACAATGGTGATGAGACCATCGAGATGGGCGTGAAGTTTAACGGTAAGAGCGATCCTTGTTGCCGGATCATTGGAGAGATGGACAATTTGATGTCCATCATGACAGGTCAGACCAATCCGGTACAGGGTTTTATGAGCGGTAAATACAAGATCACAGGCTCTCTGCCCTTTGCCATGTCGCTCCAGAAGGTGATGCCGAGTTGATTTCAATGTGTTTTTAATGCCCTTTTACCTTTGGGACTGCCCATATAATGCAATGATATCTGGTGTTTTCGTCTGTTTTGCCCGGAGAGGATCTCTCTCCGGGCAATTTTTGCTATGGCAGGTGATACAGGAGGATAAAAATGTCATATAAAGAGGATACAATCTGCGGTGTTTTTTATAATCAGGCACAGAGATTCGGGGATTCCAGGGTTTTTTTGATGGCCCGGTTTGATAATGATGGAGAACCATCAAAAGAATACCATTCCATGACATGGACACAGGCAAGGCATGCAGTCATGGGGTTTGCTGGGGGACTTATCACCCTTGGTGTAAAGACGGCAGACAAGGTGGCCATCTTTGCTGAGAGCCGACCCAAGTGGATTGTCTCGAACCTGGCAATCATGTCCTGCGGTGCGGTTGAGGTGCCTTTGTATGGCACACTTACCGAAGATGAGCTTTTTTTTATGCTCGAAAACAGCGAGTCAAGTGTAGTCATTGTCTCGGACAGAAAAAAGGCCCGAATGGCGCTCAAGGCAAAGGAAAAAAACCCAAAGATCAAGGACGTGATATGCATGTGCGTATGGGAGGGCCAGCGTCCCGAAGGGCTCTATACCTTTAACGAGGTTATTGCCATGGGATACGAAAAAACAGACATGTCACAGGTGGAGGAGAGGATCGCAGCTCTGGACCCCGGGGATACAGCCTCCATTATCTATACTTCCGGTACTACAGGCAGGCCCAAGGGGGCCATGCTCAGTCATGCCAACTGGGTTGCGAACATGCACCAGTCTTCGGCATCAACCCTGATGAGAAGGGAGGCGAAAAAAGGCGCAAACATGTTGCATCTTGTTCACCTTCCCTTGTGCCATGTCTTTGGAAGAACAGCGGATTATCATGTGGGGGCCCTTGTGCAGGGAGGCACCCTGGCCTTTGAGACGGATTTCAGCCGTATCGCAAAGACCATGCAGGAGCTCAGACCAAACGTGATAATAAGCATCCCAAGGCTTTTTGAAAAGATCTATGACACTATACATTCCGTGGTCTCCAGGCAGAACAAGTTGGCAGGTTGGGTCTTTGCCTGGGCATTCAGGCAAGGTGACAAATTTGCGGACGCCATGTCCCGGGGCGTGAGGCTGTCTATCCTTGACCTTACACTCTTCGGCCTTGCAAATCTTCTGGTGTTTAACCGGATAAGATCCATGGCTGGTATGGACCGGCTTGTGCTGGCCATTTCGGGCGGTGGCAAGCTTTCAAAGGAGGTCTGTGTTTTTATACGCTCCCTTGGTATTCAGCTCGCAGAGGGATATGGGCTGACCGAGACCACACCGGTAATCAATTTTAACGAGCCTGAATTCAGGGATATGGATACAGACAATACCAACTGGTGGCTGGATAAGATGATCGACTGGACCGTTGACGTCATGGTTCTTAAACAGGCAAAGGGCAAATCTCCATATACCAGCCTTTTTAGGCTCCTCAAACTGGTCATTGCCTATGAGAGTGTTGCCTACCGTCTCCAGATCAAGCCCGGGGCTGTAGGACGTACAGTGAAGTGGACCGAAGAAAAGCTTGCCCCGGACGGGGAGCTGCTTGTAAAGGGACCTCAGGTATTCAAGGGCTACTGGAAACTGCCAAAAGAGACCAAGGAGGCCTTTACCCCGGACGGATGGTTTATGACAGGCGACATAGGTGAATGGGATAAGGATGGTTTTCTCTCCATAACAGACCGCAAAAAAGAACTCTTTGTGACCTCCGGTGGAAAGAACATAGCGCCCCACCCAATAGAACTCGTCCTTATCTCCATGCCCTATATCGAACAAGCCTGCCTGACAGGTGACGGAAGAAAATACCTGACTGCATTGATCGTGCCGGATATCAAAGAACTGAAACGTTTTGCAAAGACCAAAGGGATACCTGTGGATGATATGGCAGCCATGATGGAACACCCGGAGGTAAAGACCCTTATGTCTGACCAGGTGGACCAGGTGAATAACAGGCTTGCAGGGTATGAGCAGGTCAAATATTTCAGGGTGCTGAATAATCCATTCAGTGTGGAAGGGGGAGAACTTACGCCCACCATGAAGATGAAGCGAAGGATTATAAATGATCGGTATAAGGGGAAAGTGGAAGAAATGTATAAATAAATTGACATTCATTTTACTCTATGAGAATCATAATATAATTATCAATGTTTAAACAAACAACAAGGAGGATTTAGATGAAAGAAATGAAGGAATGTGTTCTTATTGACGGTCTGCGTACACCCAATGCCAGGGCGCACGCAGAAAAGGGCTGGTTTCGGAATGTCCGGCCTGATGAGCTTTTGACTGCGGTCTATGATGCCATGTTTGAGCGCTATCCGCAGGTCAAGCCAGAGGATATAGAGGCCGTGTTCTGCGGGACGGCAAATATAACCGGGATGCAGAACGATATAGGCCGTCTTGCCTGGCTTGCCGGTGGATACCCTGAGAGCACAGCGACCAACACTATTACACAACAATGTCCTTCCGGAATGTCTGCCGCCGAGCATGCGGCCAGGGCCATCATGTGCGGAGAGGGTGATACCTATATCGCTTCGGGCGTGGAGGATATGCAGAAGGTCCCCATGGCCATGAATATGGATTTTCCTCCCAGGTTGATGGATCGTTACAAGGTGGAGGAGATCCCCATGGGACCTACGGCTGAGAAGGTGGCTGAAAAGTATAATGTGAACCGTGTGGATGCAGAGAAGATGGCCTACTGGAGCAATAAAAAGGCGGCCGCGGCCAGGGATGCCGGTAAATTCAAACGGGAGATCGTCCCGATAGAGGGCGAGGACGTGGACGGAAAGAAGTTCATGGTGGATAAGGACCAGTGGATAAGGGATAATGTATCCATGGAAAAAATGGCCACCATGCAGCCGGCTTTTAAACCGGATGGCGTTGTTACGGCTGCGGTTTCATCACCTCTTACCTCCGGTGCCTGTGCATTGCTGCTCATGGAAAGATCAAAGGCGGACAAGCTCGGTCTTGATTATCATTTGAAATATGTCTATGGGGCCATGGCAGGCAGCGATCCGACTATGATGGGTATTGCCCCCCTGTTTGCCGGCCAAAAGCTTTTGGAAAGGACAGGACTGAATGTCTCTGATATCGGGGTCTGGGAACTCAACGAGGCCTTTGGAAGCCAGGGTCTTGCAACCTTGAGGGAGATGGGTATTGCCGAGAATGCACCCTTTGACAATGTGAATGTATGGGGCGGAGCACTTGCCATCGGGCATCCACTGGGAGAGTCAGGCGCCAGGGTTATTGCCACCCTGAATAGTATTATGAAGACGGACTTCAAAGATGCCAAATACGGGGTTGCCTTCCTCTGCGGTGCCTTTGGAAACGGCAATGCATCCCTGTGGCAGAACGTCAACAAGGATTAACCTTTTAGAGGTTTGATTATATGCGAAGAGGGCGGGCTTTATGCCCGCCTTTTTTTGTCCGCAAAAAAAACATAGAGTTAATCTCTCTTAGGGTTTAATCTCTCTTAGGGTTTAATTCCCCGCAGCTTGCTGCGAAAGGCCTATTCCCCTTAGGTGGCCGTGAACGG
>JAYEKR010000276.1:0-7662 GCA_034661115.1 Thermodesulfobacteriota bacterium
GGCAAAATTGTCTGCCTCAGTGCCGCCCGAGGTGAAGATAATCTCTTCAGGGTTGGCGTGGATCAATGCCGCGACCTGTGCCCTGGCCCTTTCTATTGCAAGACTGGCCTTTTGGGCCGCGGAATATGCGCTGTTAGGATTCCAGAAATGGTTACCGAAGAAAGGAAGCATTATACCGAGCGCCTCCGGGTGAAGGGGCGTGGTGGCCGCATGATCAAGATACACAATGTTTTCTGCCATAATGACAGATTATACGATATCTGCGGCAGGATTGGAAACCAAAAATTCATATGTCCGGGTAAGGAGAAATGATCAGTAGTGGTAGCGCAACTGGGCGATATGAATTGCATTTTCGGACACCTTATAAACAAACCGGTGTTCATCGGTGATTCGTCGGGACCAGTAGCCGGAAAAGGGCATGTTTAAGTGGTTCAGGTCTTCCAATACCCTCAAATGGAGTTTGTTTCGTTTCTTTGATGAGGGTATTGATACGACGAAGAACCTTTTTATCGGTTTTTTGCCAAAAAAGATAATCGTCCCAGGCGTGGTCAGAAAAGATCAGCTTCACTCTAAGAGTTGTTTTTCAGTACCTTTGTCGTTTTCAATTTGGGCGATAGATTCTATCAAACGCCTGGTGTTCTTTGGTGACCGTAAGAGATAAGCCGTTTCTTCAAGGGCTTCATAGTCCTCAAGTGACATAATGACCACAGAATTAGAGGTTTTTCGTGTTACGATCACTGGCGCGCGGTCTTTACATACCTTTTCCATTGTTTTTGCAGCCCGCTTCTTTTTTTTGATCTTGCCCGATCTGCCTACTGATACGGCCTGATTGCCTCATAAAACCTCTTTGCCATGATCTGATAGCCCTTGTCATTGGGATGAATGGGGTCGGTCATGAGGTCTTCATGACCAAAGATGTCTTCGTAGATATTTGGGATGAGAATGGCCCCGGTCTTGCTGCACACGCGTTTATATTTTTTACCGAACCCCCTGCCGAAGAGAGGGATATCGATCCCTCCCACTACAACGAGTGCTCCGCGTTCCTGGACCTTCTCAATGACAATTTGGAGATTATTAAATGCCGTTTCTGACGACACCCTGTTTTTGAGATCGTTTCCACCCAAAGTGATCAGCACGATTCGTGGTGACTGCGAAAGCACATCCTTGTCAAGCCGTGCCAGTGCATCAGCTGTAGTATCTCCAGGGATGCCTGCATTGATTACCCTGGAGCCTGTCAGCCCTGCAAGCTGCGAAGGATAGTCCATGCCCGCAGAAGCACCGGTACCATAGGTGAGGCTGTCCCCGAAACAGATAATGTTTTCGCCTTCAGGGTGCGCGTTTCGTATCTCGAGTTTTTCCGGATAAAGCAGATATCCAAGGATAATGAGAACAATAACCAATGATAAAATGGCAGCCTTTTTCATGTATTCACCTGTTCCCCCTTTATTTGCTCTCAATTTGGTCTTGAAATGTCAAGATATAATACCTGTCTGAAAAACGCATGGTAACCTTCATTAAGAGTCTTTCAAGCCGTTCACGGCTACGAGTCTTTAACCCTCAACCGGAAATGCCTTATGTCCCTGCATACGGATGGGGTTTGATTTTTTTGCCCGGACGTACTAGGGATCAGGTCGATATCAATTAAAAATCATGCAGGCAACTGTATCCTGGAGGAATAGAATGGGAATAATGGCGAACACCGTAAGTATCTGTCAGTATCGTGTAGATGGGGCCCTGCCTGAACAGGGAGAAGGTTTTTTTTCGTGGGTTGGAGAATGCCTTTCAAACAACCGGTTTATATCCATTGATGAGGTTGCGGACGAGGAGTCCACTGGATGGGTAAGGATGGATGATCCAATGGATGCCGATTTCAGTGATGATAGTGCCTTCAGGCACGATGATTATATATGTTTCAGCCTGAGGCAGGATCGGCGAAAGGTCCCCTCGTCCATGTTGAAAAACCTTGTCGGCCTGAAATGTACAAGGTGGCTCCAGGAACGTCCTGCCCTGAAAAAAGTGCCGGTAAAGGTGAAGTCCCAGATGAAAGAAGATATCCATTCCGGCCTTTTATCAAAGACCCTTCCCACACCCTCTACCTGCGATCTGCTCTGGGATACACGCACCGGGATCGTCAGCATAGCTACTGTTTCACCCAAGACATTAGACCTTGTTGAGGATGAATTCAGCTCCACCTTTGACGGGGTTTCCCTTGTCCCGGTACATCCCGTTGAACGGGCCCGGATGGTGCTGGACGAGGGATCTCATGAGGCACTGACCCGGGCCAACAAGGCGCCTTCAAGGGATGTGCTCACGCAGATAAAGGAGAACCAGTGGGTCGGGTGGGAATTCTTTTTGTGGCTCATGTGCCGCTCAGACAGCGGCGACTCCCGGTACCAGGTGAACCAGGAGGGTCCTCTGCCCGAAGGCGCGGGGTTTATTGCATATTTGTATGACCGGTTTGTCCTTATGGACAGGGATAATGAAGACCTGAGAAAGAGCTCTATTATCGGTCCGCAAAAGAAGTTTGCAGAGGCCAGAAGGGCCATGCAGGACGGCAAGAATATTGTTGAGGGCGTGATCTACATGGAGAGGGAGGATTACCGCTGGAAGATAACCCTGAAGGGGGAGACCTTTGCCTTTGGTTCATACCGGTGCCCTGCGGTCAAGATTGAAACAGACGCACAGACCGACCCGGACATGGAAAAAGAGGCGGTATTTTTTGAGCGTATGAGCCTGATGGAGATCGGTCTGCAGATGTTTGACAGCGTTTTTTCTGCGTTCCTTGAACAAAGGCTGAAGGGTGACTGGGACGCAGAGTCTAAAAGGTTAGGCCAGTGGCTCAATGACTGAGCAGTGTATGACAAGCGCGGACAAATATTCCATATGATAGTCCTTGCGCGAAGATCACGAAGGTTGCAAAGAGATTCAGCAGAGTCGGGATGTTAGTGCTTGTTCGTGCTTTTTGTGGTGGACAAATGAACCAGGCGGAAAGCTCCAGGGGATGCATGCAGGGACGTGGTGGATGAGGGATTACTCAAGGTTTCTGCTTTGCCTGGGCCTTTCTCTTGTATTGCACGTGTTTATCATTGCCGTGCCATGGGCGTTTCTGCCTGCAGCGCAAAAACACATGGACGTGCCACCACCGATTCCAGTGGGCCTGGTGGAGAATATACCTGAGGACCAGGCCCCAGACCAGGCCCCAGACCAGACCCCAGACCAGACCCCAGACCAGACCCCAGATCAGACAAAAGACCAGCCCGAGGAGACCGGGGATGCCCTGGAATTCAAGGCTATGGGTCGGGTAAGCGCGGATTATATGGACCGCCTGAAGGTAAAAATATTTCATGTATGGGAATATCCTCAAAAGGCCATTCTAAAGGGGCATGAGGGTCAGGTATCTATCTCCTTTGTCCTCGATGAAGGGGGAAGGGTGGAGGATCTCCGGGTGATCAATGGCTCAGGAGACAGGGACCTTGATCATGCAGCCCTTTGTGCCGTGAAAAAGGCAGCCCCTTTCGGCGCATTCACCTCTGATATGGAAGAACAAAAGACACTCGAAATAACCGGGCATTTTCTCTATGTCCTGGACTGAGACCCCCTTATGTTTTGTATGAAAGGGTGCATGGCCTGTCTGTGAATGCTAACAAGCAATAGGGGTAAAGGATTGCCCCTTGCTGATCAATCATGTTTATATGAAAAGACAGGAACACCACTACAGTCATTCCCGTTCCCCAATGTTATTCCCATTCCCCATTCGTCATTCCCGTTCCCCATTCGTCATTTCCGTTCCCCATTCGTCATTCCCGTTCCCCATTCGTCATTCCCGTTCCCCATTCGTCATTCCCGCGAAGGCGGGAATCCAGTGTTCCTGGCCGGGTCGGCGTTTCTGGACCCCGGCCCACGCCTGCCTGCTGCAGGCAGGCGTGGGTGACAAGAGGGGAGCAGGGGTGATGAGTGGAGAGAGTGGGTGATGGGTTTTTTTATCCTTTGTTGTGGTTGGCAGGTCATGCGCGGTAAGGGGTTGACTTTTGTCTGAGGGTATGTTTCTTTATATAGAAACAAGGGCGAGGTAAAAACAGGAACATATATGGAACAGGAAGGTATTGATTCGCTGGCCGAGGTGCTCAGTAAGATACAGGACAAGGATCTTATACGTGAGTTTTTGTACCAGATCCATACCCCTGCGGAGAGCAGGGATCTGTCTTTGCGCTGGGAGCTTGTCAGGCTTCTGGATGAAGGTGTTTCTCAAAGGGATATATCCAGCAGGCTTGGTATATCCCTTTGCAAGATAACGAGGGGGTCAAAAGAGCTTAAAAAGACTCACTCCGCGATAAAAGACGTTCTTGTCCTCTACCAGGGGCAGGATGGTTCTTGATACAAAAAACTAAGGAGTTTTCTATGGCTACAAAGATATTGTTGAATGAAGACGAGATACCCAGGCAATGGTATAATCTGGCGGCGGATCTGCCTTCACCCATGCAGCCGCCTCTTGGCCAGGACGGCAATCCCATTGGTCCGGATGATCTTGCTGCGGTCTTTCCCATGAACCTGATAGAGCAGGAGGTGAGCCAGGAGAGGTGGATCGATATTCCCGAAGGTATCCTCGAATTATTATACCGCTGGAGACCCGCGCCACTAAGGAGGGCGGTTCACCTTGAAAAGGCCCTCGGGACCCCTGCCCGTATATATTACAAGGATGAGGGCACCTCTCCTCCAGGCAGTCATAAGCCCAATACCGCTGTAGCGCAGGCATGGTACAATAAGGAGTTCGGTATAAAGAAGATCACCACTGAGACCGGCGCCGGGCAGTGGGGTTCGGCCCTGTCCTTTGCAACCGCCCTTTTAGGGCTGGAATGCAAGGTGTATATGGTGAGGATCAGTTTTGACCAGAAGCCCTTTAGAAAGCTGATGATGAATGTATGGGGCGGCACCTGTATTGCCAGCCCATCTGACCAGACACATGCCGGAAGGGATATCCTTGCCAGGGATCCCAATACACCCGGGAGCCTTGGCATGGCCATAAGCGAGGCCATTGAAGAGGCGGTTATGGACAAAACCGGCAAGACAAGGTATGCCCTTGGGAGCGTGATGAATCATGTCATGCTTCACCAGAGCATTATCGGTCTTGAGGCAAAGAAACAGCTCGCCAAAATAGGCGAAAACAAGGTTGATATAGTTATTGGATGCGCAGGCGGAGGCAGTAATTTTGCCGGTCTTTCCTTCCCCTTTGTCGCAGACAAGATAAACGGGGTGGATATCGAGATTATTCCGGTGGAGCCCACCTCCTGTCCTACCATGACCAGGGCGCCTTTTGCCTATGACTATGGTGATGTGGCAAAGATGACCCCGATGCTGCCCATGTATACCCTGGGACACGAGTTCGTATCTCCACCGATCCATGCCGGTGGGCTGCGTTATCACGGTATGGCGCCGCTTGTAAGCCAGGCCATTGTCGAGGGATTGCTCACCCCGGCTGCGGTTGACCAGATACATTGCTACGAAAGCGCACTTTTGTGGGCAAAGACCGAGGGCTTTATCCCTGCACCTGAGACCACCCATGCCATCGCCCAGGTGATCACTGAGGCCAACAAGGCAAGGCAAGAGGGTAAGGAAAAGGTTATACTCTTTAACTGGAGCGGACACGGGCTCATGGACCTTGTTGGGTATGATAATTTTATAAATGGCAGGCTGGAGGATTATCCCCTTCCTGAGGATGAGCTCCAGAAATCCCTGGAGTCGATCAAGGGCCTTCCAAAGGCGTCCCTGTCTAAAACCGGTAAATGGTAGAGACATAAAATGGACGAAAACCATGATGCAATAGAGACCAGGTGCCCAATGCTTGGGCACCTGGTTCCCTTCAGATATTGCAGGCGTCTCAATGAGGGCCTGCCGTGCCGGCGTATTGTCGGGTGCTGGCAGGACAAGATCGATGCTGCGGCCTTTGTCAGGGATAATTATACCAGGGAAGAGATAGACCGTTTTATGGCTCCAGCCCCTCCCAAGCTTACCCAGATCGTGGAATTGATCAAGCAGGCAAGACAGAGGTCATGAATAGATGGTGGATGCGGTCTGGAACAAGGCCTCATAGGCCTGTGAAGGGCTGATACCCAGGATCTCCAGGCTTTTCGGGAAAAAGGAGGAATCCATTTCTTCGATCTCCAGTCCGGGGGCAAATTTGTTTATCAACAGGTCTGCGGTATATACAAGATATACCAGTCTATGGTGTTTATGTGCCATTTCCGGATAGTGGTGACAGGTGATTACCTCCCGGATCATGTCCGGCAGATTCCATGATTGGGCCAGAAGGTCACCCGCCCTTGTATGGTTTATGCCCAGGATTTCATTTTCGATGACGCTGGAGTCGGTTCCGTGTTTGAGCCTGCGGTAGAAGAGGGGGCGGATTTCCGAGATGTACTGATCAAGCACCACCTTTCCGATATCATGCAGAAGACCGGCGGTGTATGCGATATCAGGTCGGCTGATTTTGCTCATCACTGAGAATCTTTCACTTAGATCGGCCGTGCCTGTGGCGTGATAAAACATCCCTCCCCGGCAGAGGGAGTAGCCGCTGATGACCTCACCCATGAATTGTTCCAGCTGTGCGGATATCACCATCTTAAGCAGGATACGGTTGCCCAGCAGGGGCATGGCCTGTTCAATCGAGGTTATCTCTTTTATTGGGTTTACAAAGGACGAGTTGCAAAGCCTCAGCACCCTTGCCGTCAGGACCTGGTCTTTTTTGAGCTCCTGCGTTATCCCGGATGTGTTCCAGTCTTTACTGGAGAGCATCTGTGCAATTTTCAGGGTTGTCTGGGGAATGGGCAGAATGCCTTCCATAAAGCGTGTTATCTCATCTATGCTTGGTTTTTTAACCTGCGGATCTGGGACCGTGTGTGTAAAGAACATGGGTTCTATGATGCATTCACCTGTGGATGTGTTCAGGGATATGTTGCGCGGGGTATGCCCCGATGCCTCGATGTTTTTTATATGGATACCATGTTTTCTGATCTTGTCGGAGGCGATCTCAAGGGTTTTTCCGCCGATATTGAGCCGGATATCCGCGGGACAAAGGGGCGTTATCAATGCACCTCCGGCAATGGTTGCCTCCATGCGATTCCTGCTTGCCCCCCTGTCTTCCATCATGGATACCAGAAGATCCAGCCCGGTCGAGGCATAGTAGCTGCGGTCCGAATCCTGGATGTGGAAGGTGGGCTCTGGCAGGAGGAGGTGGGCCAGGCCTCCCAGATGTACCTTCGGGTCATAGAGAGCTACCCCGACGCAGGATCCCAGGCATGCCTTCAATCTGTCGCTGCTGGTGATTTCTGCGCCACCCGATGGAATGATGATGGTTTTTGTAGTCATAGATACCTCTTGAATATCTTTACATGAAAAAGGCTCAGGGATCAAGGATAAGAGATTTAACAGGATAAGAGATTTAACCTGCGATCTCAGAAAACAGGGTTACTATAAAACCCTTACGGGTAAACTCCAAAAAAGAGTCCCAGGTGTAAGTTTTTCAGGAGTGCAGGTGTAAGTTTTTTTATATGAAAAAGACAGGAACACCACCAAGGTCATTCCCGTTCCCCTCCCGTCATTTCTGTTCCCCTCCCGTAATTTCTGTTCCCCTCCCGTCATTCCCGTTCCCCTCCCGTCATTCCCGTT
>JAYEKR010000277.1:0-7634 GCA_034661115.1 Thermodesulfobacteriota bacterium
CTTCAAGTGAACCTCTTGAATATAGATAAAACTTTTTCCTGTCAGCGGGAGTATACCGACCATAGCCTTCCGCTATATTTGCGGCTATGCTGTCGGAAGATCGTATTATCTGATAGCCCACAGTGTTCTGAACCTTTTTGTTCCACTTATCAAAATCGTGCCAGACCATATCTGATAACGCTTCTGCCAGTTTATAAACATCCAGCTCGTAAACTCGTTTCATTTCTCCCCAATTTCTAATTTCTAATTTCCAATTTCAAGCCGTGAACGGCTACATTTCTAATTTCCAATTTCAAGCCGTGAACGGCTACATTTCTAATTTCTAATTTCCAATTTCCAATTTCAAGCCGTGAACGGCTTGAATAGAGGTAACCGTCTGGTAAGGGGTGCTCAAATATTTGTGGCCAGTTCTCTGGAGAGCTTCATAATGCTGAAGGGCTTCTGGATAAATCCGACGCATCCCCTTTCAATGATCGAAGATGCCTGAGAGTCCATGGAGTATCCGCTGCAGAGTATTACCCTGACATCTGTTTTTATGGCCTTTATCTCATCAAAGGTCTCTCCCCCGCCCTTTTCCGGCATGATCATGTCCAGCATGACCAGGTCGATGGCTCCAGGGTCTTTGCTGAAGATATCAATGGCCTCCTGACCGCTGCGCGCAAGGAGGGCCTTATAACCCAGGCTTCTGACCATCTCCGCACAGGTATCCAGGACAAGCCCCTCATCATCCACCAGAAGGATGGTCCCGGTGCCGTGCACGGCTTCATCCTCTTTGGCTTTCCCGGCAACAGGGGCCTCCTCTGATGCCGGGAGATGGATGGTAAAGGTGGAGCCCTTTGTCTTTTCGCTGTGCACATATATAAACCCATTGTGGTTATGGACAATCCCATAGACCGAGGCCAGACCAAGACCGGCCCCTGCCCCCATCTCCCTGGTGGTAAAAAAGGGTTCAAATACACGGTCCTTTACTGCATCGTCCATGCCTTCGCCTGTGTCTGTCACTGATATCCTTATATATCTGCCCGGGGCCGCCTCATATGGCCACACAAAGGCATTGTCCAGGATCACATTCCTGGTCTCGACATAAAGCCTGCCACCTGCGGGCATGGCATGGCCTGCATTGACATAGATATTCAACAGCACCTGCTCCATCTGGGAGACATCCGCCTTTGTCCACCACAGGTCATCCTGCGCCTGAATATGTATGGAGATGTCCTTTCTGGTGTGGGCGAACATGTCGAGGCTGTTTTCGATCAAAGCATTCATGCCAATGGTCTTCACCTCATACTTGCCCTTTTGGGCAAATCCAAGGATCTGTTTTGTGAGGTCGGCCCCCCTTTGAGCACTGTGTTCTATATGGATCAGGCGCTTGTATTGTGGATCGTCCGGGTCTGTCATGGCAAGTAAGAGGCTGGCATTACCCATGACCACGGCAAGGAGATTGTTGAAATCATGGGCGATACCGCCGGCCAGGGTACCCAGAGACTCCAACCTCTGTGCATGTTCAAGGCGGTTCCCCATGCGTTTGAGTTCTGTTATGTCTATTATAGACAGCACATGCCTTTGGGTACCGGAAAGCAGGGCAGAGGAGAGCAGGACATCCTTAACAATACCTGAATGATCTATAAACCCGAACTCCATGCCTTTGATTTCAGGTCCTGGAGCAGCCACGATGTGCGCAGACACTTTCTTTTGGTCTCTTTCTGACACAAATTCCAGGAAGGTCCTCCCTGACTCCAGTTCCTGACCTGTCAGACCGGAGAGCCATTCAAAGGCAGAATTTGCAAACAAAATCTCCATGTCCTCTTTGATAATCAGCATGGCTGAAGACGAGGCATCAAACACGGTCCTGTAGCGCTGTTCGCTCTCAATGAGGGCCTTACCTGCACGGTGGCTTTCAATGGCACTTCCGATGATCGCGCATGTTACCTTCAAGGGGGAAAACCCCTCGTCTTTCCATTGTTCGGCATCTCTCACATTATCAAGGCCCACAAAGCCGCCAAGGTCTTTGCCGATATTTACAGGAAGGGCCACAATGAATCGGATGCCACGGGCCTCGAAGATCTCTCTTTCATAAGAGGCCTCTGTCGGCAGCTCAGACAGGTCTTCTATATACACCATGCCTTTGTCCTGAATCTCTTTTATCCACCATGGGAACATGGCGCAGGACAGGTCCTTGAGGCTGTCTATATGCGGGCTTACCCCGTACCTGCACCACTCATGGGTATTGTCCATGGTAATGCCGTCTTCACTGAAGATAAAGAGATAGGCCCTGTCCGCATCGAACATCTCACCGAGCTCTGCGAGCGAGGTGTTGATGGCCTTATCCTTGTTGTTCATGCCCACAAAGCGGGCCGCGATGGCAGCCATCATCTCTTCGATCTTCAGCCTGCGCAAAAGGGCTGCCTCTGCCTGTTTTCTCTGCGTGATGTCGATAACCGAGACAATGCCGGCCACAGACCCACCAATCATGGTTGTGGCCCCTGAGAGGTCAACCCACCTCTCGACCCCATCCTTCCTGATGATCCTGAATTCATACCCTTGTCTCAGGGGGTTACCCTCCTGGCGCTTATGGACCCTGGCACGGATCAGATCCTGGTAATCCGGATGAACGATTTCCCAGTACACCATGGCCTTGAGTTCATCCTCTGTATATCCCGTTATCCACTGGGCGGCCGGGTTGGCGTATATAAACATGTCCCCCTGATAGAGCAGGATGGCAGTGGGCGTGGACTGTACCAGGGCCCTGAATTTCTCTTCACTCTCCTTGAGCGCCTCTTCAGAGCGCCTCCTCTGCGTGACATCCAGCAAAGAGGCAACGCTCTTTTTTGTGTCCGGGATCATCCCTATATCGAGAAAGATATCCTTGGTACCTCCCTTTCGGTCTATAAAGGTAAACGCATACTCCCCGGGTGCATCTGATAATGCATCCGGGGAATTCCCGCGCCTGGCATAATGAAAGGCCTTCATCCTCTCAAGGTCCTGGTCCGCAACAAAGACAGTCCAGCTCAATCTGTCCTCGATCTCTTCCCGGGTGTATCCGCTCATCTCTTCAAACCTTGTGTTTACCATGGATATGGTGGTGTCCGCCTCTATGATCATAGAGGCGGTGCCGGTGTTCTCGAACACGGCCCGGTATCGCTGTTCCCCCTCAGAAATGGCCCGAAAAGAGGCCCGGCGGACCTGAAGATCCTGCATCAATCTCTTGATTACCATAATGCCGAGAAGATAGATCAGGACGGTCTCAAAAATGGCTTCCTGGATATTGACGGGCGTCATTGACGCACCCAGCAGACGCCCCGGGAGATCGAAGATCTCGTCGAGCCAGACCATGATCCCCAGCAGGGCAAAGGTGACACCCGCAAAGAATATCACCCGGTATGAATGCCTGTCTTCCGGATAGAGTCTGGGCATGCGCCTGAAGAAAAACCACCAGACAAGTACAAGGGTGAACAAAAAGGCAAGCTGCATCAAAGAGACCAGGACGATGCCAGAAAAACGGCGGTCAGAAATCTCCTGGATCCTTTCGATATGGACCCACTTGTCCATGATAGAGCGTCTCTCTTGGGGCGTGATCCGGTCCAGGGCCTTTTGCATGATGGTTTTGAGCTCAGGCCAGTCCTTCCTTGTGGCAAAGGAGAGTTTCATGACATAATCGGTATTGCCCGCGACACAAAGGTTGGTAATGCCTGCCTTCTGGATATAAAAAACCGCAATGGGAAGGCCTGCGATCATGGCATCCGAGAGCCCCATTGAGACCTTTATCAGGCCGTCCTCAAGGTTTGGCACCGGGTCAAGCTGCATCTCAGGGTAGTCCCTTTCGATATATTCCTGCCACACATAATTCTTCACAACACATACCTTCATGCCCTGGAGATGATCCATATCAAGAAAGGCCTCTTTTTCTCTGAGCTTCTCCCGGGTGATAATAACGGCCTTAAAGGCGATGTATGGGGCAGTAAACCCCAGGTATTTACTGCGATCAGGAGAGCAAACAGCCGCAGAAAGCATGTCAACCCTGTGCATCTTAGCTGCCTCTATGATCTCGTCCCATGAGGAGAGATGCACAATAGAAAACTCTACACCCAGGGTCTCTTCAATACGTTCAAGATAATCGGCCGAGATACCTTTAAAGACACCCTGCGCGTCAAGATACTCAATGGGCGGAAAAAACGGATCCGGGGCCACCCTTATGGTTGGATGGTCATCCAGCCAGACCCTCTGGGCATCACTCAATCCCAGGGGCTTTTCTGTTGGTGCGCACTGCAGGGCAAGGGGGAGAGACATAAGAAAAACGAGTGCAGCCATAACAATACACAGCCCATTCCAGCCCCTTTTCTGTCTCCAGACAGGGCCCGGAATCAAAGAATCGACATGGTTTTCTCTACCCTTCATCATTAGCCTTCACCATTGGCCTTCACCATTCGATATTCACTATTTTACTATTTTACTGCACGGGATTGAAACCCGCCTGACCTCTATACCTGATAATAAGCTGATCATAAGGAAATTCAAGGATAAATCCGAGTGGACGGGATAAAGGGAGACTGGAGACAGGAGACAGGAGACCGGAGACCAGAGACCGGAGACAGGAGACCGGAGACCAGAGACCGGAGACCGGAGACCAGAGACCAAATCCCGGACATGTTAGGTATCGGTCCTTCCTGATTTATATAAACCCGCATGAACGGTGCGCTCACAACCAGGGACAGGAAAAAAGGCCTCACCGCTGAGGAGCAGAGGACGCGGAGTTAGATCCCTATATAATATCACAAGGATAACCGTCACCCGCGCCTGCGAAGTGCGTCGCAGGCAGGCGAACGCAGAAATCCAGTAGGGGCACGATGCATCGTGCCCCTACCATGGCTGGTTCGGTGCTCCTGGATTCCCGCCTTCGCGGGAATGACGGGAAAGGTGCGGATGACGGGAAAGGTGCGGATGACGGTTTATTGCCGGGACTTATTGAAAGGTTATAAAGCAATCAGGTATTTGCATCATCCTTGTGTTTCCTTTTTTGTGCATACACACTGACATGGTGAATCGCACGCATGGCATTTTCAGGACTGTCAAACACGGATATGCCGTGATCGATGAACATATCCCTTGCCTCTGCCTGGACTGCAGCAAGCCCCATGGAATCTTTACCTTTTTTCATCTCCGGAATAACCACGACAACGGGCCTGGAAATTATGGGCTCGACCTCGGCCAGGACCTCACAGAGCGCGGCATGCGGGCTCACCTCAGCGACATCGACCCCGCCGAACTGGGCGGCGATGACCTCGTAATAATAGAGCTGCACAATGACCAAAAATATATCAATCCTCTCATCTCCTGCGGCCAGGAGGAGTACATCCCTGATAATCTCAGGTGTGGCATAGGGATTAGCCAGATCAACCGGGTTGGATGCACTCGACCCCGCTGCAGGAAGAAGGGCCTCGATACGCGCCTTTGTCTCCTTATCAAAGGCCGGGATATCAAAGGCATACCTGGCTGCAAGGTCACATGCATTCACCCCGAGCGCACCGCCTCCTCCTGCCACGCACAGACAATGGTACTCCCTGTGCGGAAGGAGAGAAAAGGCAAGACTTGCCTGGGCCATCTCCTCAAGGCTTTCCACCTGGACTGCTCCGGCCTGGGCCAGGACACCCCTCCATACCGCCTGGCTGCCGGCCATAGAGGCTGTATGGCTATGAACCGCCCTGGCTCCGGCATCTGAGAGTCCGCCCTTGTACACGATAACCGGTTTTTCGGCCGAAACGGACTTCAATGCCCTGAAAAACCCGCGGCCGTCCCTTACCCCCTCGATGTACATGGAGATAATCCCGGTTTGAGTATCTCTTCCAAAGTCTTCAAGCAATTCAGTCTCACGCAGATCCACGCCATTTCCGATACTTATCATCCGGGAAAACCGCACGCCTGCCCATTTGCCCATATAGGCAAAATCCACTGACATGCCCCCACTCTGGGATATAAAACCGACAGGCCCTGTGCGCCGGGACAGATCCGCCCCTGGCAGCATGGTGAGTCCGCTTTTCGGGCAATAGATACCGAAACAGTTCGGGCCGATAACCCGTATGCCCCTTTTCGCAATCACTGCTATCTCTTCCTCCAGGGAAAGACCCTGAGCAGTCCCTGTCTCACAAAAGCCGGCAGAAAGGATCTGTGCCCCTGCCGCCCCCTTCAGCCTGCATGCCTCGAGTACCCCGGGCACAAACTCTGCTTTAACCGCAATAATGGCAAGGTCAATCTTCCCTGGTATATCACTCACATCACGATAGATCTTTAGCCCCTGGAACTCACCTCCCCTGGGGTTTACCGGATATATCTCTCCTGCAAAACCAATGGCATTCAATGAAACAATTATCCCGCTTCCAAAACCAAGCCCCCTGGAGGAGACACCGACAACCGCAATAGCCGCAGGATAAAATATCCTATCAAATACCATGTCCCTGCCATGGGACAGACCGGCATATTCCATAAACTCCCCCTTGATACAAGCTGTGCATATTGTAACAACTCAATAAATCAAGATAAACCCCCTTACTGGCAAACTCCGGAATAAGGAGTTACGGCATGAACCTTTTATGATCTCCTGTTTTTTTGAGCTGTTATTGGACATCTGCCTGATAGCACAGCATCACTCTATTTTAAAGACAAAACCGTTCACGGCTACTTTCCAATTTCAAGCCGTTCACGGCTACTTAAAGACAAACCCTTGCCCATCTGAAATCCCATCTTTACATCCGCGTACCGCCCGGATATAATAAAAAACATTAATAAACCCTGAAGAAAGCTCCGGGGTCTTATTTTCAGTAAACTGAAGGAAAAAATCCAGGCTGGAGCCAATGCCCAAAGAAAACACGCATCTTTTTTTTGCATATAACCTTATTGAAGGCCCGATTGATCCAAAGATAAAGGACCTTGTCTCTCATTATATCGACACCTATCTCCTGGGGTCCATCAGCCCGGACACCTTTTTTTATACCCCTGAACTCAAAGATATATCCTCCTGGCTTCACGGCAAGGACGGCACTCCCACCAACCGGATTATCATCGAAACCTTAGAGACATCCAGGGCACCCCGGGACCTTGCCTTTATCCTGGGGTTTATTACGCATTGCGCCCTGGATATCACCTTTCATCCGGTGATCTATTACCTCTCGGGTAATTACTATGATCATGACCCGGCAAGGAGACAATATGCGGTCTATACCCACCGCCTCCTCGAGACCTGCCTTGATTCCATGATGGGTAATCACCTGCGCATACACCGCATAATACGACCGGAGATCATGGACCACCTGGCCTACCCAAGGATTATTTCCAGACGATTCTCTGTGAAAAAGGGCATGCAGCAAAGGGCATTGAGACATCAGCTCATGGCAAACGCCCTCTTTGACTCCAACGCTGTATATGCCCTCTTAAAGAAGGCCATGGCCTTCGGCATAAAACCGGATCCCTGTCTTATTGCCCTGTTTTACGGTAAGGCAAAAGAGGCAGGGGATATAATCCCAAAGGCGATCGAATACAGAGACCTTATCACGGGAAAGCCCATGCACACCACCATAAGAGAGCTGATGAACCAGGCAGAAAAAAAGGCCACCGACATGATGGTCAGTGCCTTTGACTATGCA
>JAYEKR010000278.1:0-7565 GCA_034661115.1 Thermodesulfobacteriota bacterium
AGACTGGCCGACTGGATCTCTTTTCCCCTGATGGACCCGGCCCGGATAGATGCCCGTCTCGATGCTGTAGGCGAGATCAAAGGTGAGAGAGATCGGTTGTATGCCCTCAGGGGCCTGTTTAAACCGATCCCTGACATGGAAAGGATCATTGGGCGGATCTCCGCCAACCGGGCATCTCCCCGGGATATATGTGCCCTGTGTTCAGGTCTTGAGCAGGCCCCTGCCCTGAGGGACCTGCTCAAGGGGGCGGGATCCACCCTTGTTTGTGATATATATGATAACCTTGATCCCCTGGATGATATATCCGGGTGTATCCGGAGAACCATTGTTCCAGATCCCCCTGTCAGGGTTTCTGATGGCAATGTGATAAGGGATCATGTGGATAATGAACTCGATGAACTCAGATCCATAAAACGTGACTCCAGAGAGTGGATAGCCGCCATGGAGGCCCGGCAAAGGGAACTGACCGGAATCAATACCCTCAAGATCGGATATAACCGCGTGTTCGGGTATTATATCGAGGTATCAAAGGTCAATGCGGCAAAAGTCCCTCAGACGTATATACAAAAGCAGAGCCTGGCCAATGCCGAGCGTTTCATTACCCCTGAGCTCAAGGAATACGAGGCAAGGATCCTTGGCGCCCAGGATGTGATCCTGAAGATAGAACAGCGAATCTTCAATGAGTTGAGAGGGTTTATCGTAGAGGGGTTTGAACGTCTTCACCGTATGATAGAGGCCCTGTCTCGCCTTGATGTTATCTGCTGTCTTTGTATCGTGGCCATGGATAACGCATATTCCAGACCAGAGGTCTCAACAGACAGGGGGCTTGAGATCAAAAACGGCAGGCACCCGGTTGTGGAAAAGGTGCTTGGCCCCGGGCTTTTTGTCTCGAACCATTTGGGGTTCGATGCAGACAGGGATACGATACATATGATTACCGGTCCGAATATGGCGGGTAAATCCACCTATATGAGGCAGGTGGCATTGATCTGTATTATGGCGCAGATGGGGTCCTTTGTGCCGGCCGACAAGGCACGTATCGGTGTTGTTGACCGGATTTTTACAAGGATTGGTGCCCTGGACAACCTCTCGGCCGGCCAGAGCACCTTTCTGGTGGAAATGAGTGAGACCGCCTGTATCCTCAACAATGCAACCGCGCAAAGCCTTGTGATTTTAGATGAGATAGGCAGAGGAACATCTACCCATGACGGGATGAGCCTTGCCTGGGCAGTGGCGGAATACCTGGATAAACGCCACGTGCGAACTTTCTTCGCCACACATTATCACGAACTCTCCGACCTTGCACGCAGACACCAGGGCATAAAGAATTTCCATATGTCAGTAGAGGACAGCGGAACGGATATTGTCTTTTTGAGGGTACTCAAAAGGGGTGCTACAGGCAAAAGTTATGGTATCCATGTGGCAAAACTTGCCGGTATCCCGGAGGATGTTGTTCACAATGCCGGGTCTATCCTTTCCAGAATCAGCAAAAAAGCGGGGTCTGTCCCAAAGGCTTTTTCCAGTGGGCCAATACAGACAGGACTATTTGATCAAAGGGGGTATGATTTTGGCTATGATGATATCATTAATGAAATTAAAGAGATAGACATCGAAAACATGAGACCGATCGACGCACTCAACCGGTTGAGTGCGATAAAGGATCGCATAAATGGGGATCAGGGGCATTGATCGCAGCGGCCCGGGCATGTTTTGGCTGCAATCATGGCATATAAACTGCTAGTTTTTCCTAAAGATTCTGCAGGTATTTACCGAAAAATAAAACGAGGATTGTATGAACAGGGAAACAGATGCCAGGGCCATGGCCCAAAAATCAGGGATGCCCTTTGTCGATATCTCGGACACGCAACCGGACAGGAGATGTGTGGACCTTCTTAAAGGGGTGTTTGCGCGGAACTACAGCAGTATACCGGTCCGGTTTCTTAACGGCGGAGTGCTTGTGGCCATGGGCGGGCCGATAAACAAGAAGGTGGTGGATGCCCTGTCTTTTCACATGGGGATGAAGGTTTATCCGGCGCTTGCAGAGGAAAAGGATATACTGAGGGTCATTGACCGCCAGTATCCGGGCAGGGAAAAGAAAGCCCGGTCAGACAAGGGGATAAAAGAAGATATGAGTGAGAACAGTCATACCATATCGATTATTTCCAACAAGGGCGGGGTGGGCAAGACCCATGTCTCTATAAATATGGCCCGGCTTATCGCGGGCCAGGATAAACGCGTTCTTCTCATAGATGCGGATCTTGGCAATGCCGATATCTCCAATAAACTGGCCATGTTTCCTGAAAACACCCTGTATGATTTTCTGGAATCCAATATAGCCCTGCATGATGTAATCATGCCGACCGTCCTGGGGTTTGATCTGATTGGAGGAAGTTCGGGTGAATTCAAGCTTGCAAATATCAACTATGTTCAGCGATCAAAATTTATCCGCAATTTCAATAAGATCAGCAGGGGATATGATGCAACCATCTTTGATCTCAGTGCCGGCATCGGCTCTACCGTGATGGATTTTGCCCTGGCCTCGGACGAGATAGTGGTGGTTACTACCCCGCAGGACATTATTGCTGGTTATGCCTGCATAAAGGCCTCGTTTCAGCGTTTCAAGACCATAGAACAGAAGCTCATGGACAAGGTGGATGACTATGAACCAAGAAAGACATATGTGCCATGGGTTATAATGAACCAGGTCACGGACCTTAAACAGGGTGTATTTTTGTATAACCGGATATGCCAGACCATTGATGAGAGGGTGAATAATCTGGAACCGCTGTTTTCAGTAAGGCCGGCCTATCTCGGAGGGGTATTGTATGACAGGACTGCCTTCAGAAAGGCGGAGATGAACCGCAAGCCCATCACCTGTGTTTATCCAAAGAGCAAACCCGCTCAGTGCCTTGGTTTCATCAGCGAAAATATCATGACTCCCCCTGAAGACAGGGAATACAGGCAGCAGATAAAGACAGGTTTTAACCGTTTTGGGATGGTTTTTGGTTTGAGATCTTAAGATAATCTTTAATCTGCCGATCTGTATTTTACAGACACAAGAAAAAGGGGTGAGCGCCATGACAACGACAGAATACAGAGAAAAAACGGTTGAAAAGTGGGATGATGTCAGGCCCGTGGTGATCTACTTTGCCGGTGAACGTTTTCTTGTTGAATACGATGAAGCCTATCACCACACACTTACCCCTATTGTTGCCCTGGTACATTCATACCTGGGAAACATGAACCTGATACGTAATGATAATTAAGGGGGCTTGAACGTTTAAAACGGGATAGTCACTGCTCAGTTTGTCAGGTTCGAATGAACACGAATAAAAAAACATCTCACTATCCTTTGTCTGTGTAATCCGTGTAATCTGTGGATAAAAAAGGGTGGAGTACAACTTTTATTCATATAGCATCTCCTTTATGTCCAGAAGGACATGTCCGCTTGCCCTGAGAAGGGAATCCTCTTTGATCGTGGTATAGTCTGTATCCTCCTCATCCTCCTTGAGTTCGTCGAGGTCTTTGATCTGTTTTTTATCCAAGGCCTTAAGCCGTGTGTTTTCCAGTTCAAGACGTCTGGAGCTGTTTTCTTCGCGCTGTTTTTTTCTATTTTTCGCGTTCAGTGAAATCTTTTTGCGCCCTGACATCTCGTCCAAAAGATTAATCATGCCGATGCGGTATATATAATCCGGATCCTTTTCAATGTATTGGAGATAATCCTCTTTGATTTTTGCATTGATTGAATCCAGATCGAGGTACTGTGGAAAGCGGGCCGGTTTTATTGTGTCCCAGACAAGGGCATGGTCCAGAGTGCTCTCTCCAATCTCATCGGGATTATAGAGGCCAGGGTAGATAAGGTCAGGGATTACCCCCCTGTTCTGTGTGCTCTCACCTGATATGCGGTAGAATTTGGCTGTTGTAACCTTGAGCTGACCCTTGTCAATGGGTACAAGGGTCTGTACTGTTCCCTTGCCAAATGATGTGTTGCCTATGACAATCCCCCTTTTATAGTCCTGAATGGCACCTGCAAATATCTCTGATGCAGAGGCGCTCAGCCGGTTTATCACCACAGCAAGCGGTCCGTCGTAGAGTACGGATGAATCCTTGTCATAGAGTCTCCTGGTCCTGAACCTGGAGTCTTTGATCTGGACCGTGGGTCCGTTTCGGATAAAAAGACCCACAAGGCTGTTGACTTCCTGCAGTGAACCGCCCCCGTCGTTTCTCAGGTCGATCACTATACCTTCAACCTTGTCTTTTTTCAGCCCCTTGATGAGGCGGGTAACATCGCGTGTGGTGCTTCGATAATCCGGGTCGCCGGATGCCATAGCATTGAAGTCCAGGTAAAATGCCGGGATGTCGATAATGCCTATGCGATGTTTTTCCCCCTTGATGGTTATATCCATGACCATGCTCTTTGCGGACTGTTCCTCGAGCTTCACTGTATCACGCTTTATTCTGACAATCCTGGTCATGTGTTCGTCCTGTGCGTCCGAGGGGATAACATTGAGTCTTACCGTGGTTCCCTTGGGGCCGCGGATCAGGTCTACCACATCGTCCAGCCTCCAGCCTATGACATCCACCAGGGGGCCTTCTTCATCCTGGCCCACCCCCACAATGCGGTCAGATGGTTTGAGCTGACCGTCCTTGTCCGCTGGGCCGGCAGTGATCAGACGAACCACCCTTACATATTCATTATCGCTCCTGAGCATTGCACCGATCCCCTCGAGGGACAGGCTCATATTGATGTTGAAGTTCTCGCTTGCCCTTGGAGGAAGATATTGCGTGTGCGGGCCATACATGCTGCAGACTGCATTCATAAAGGTGGAAAAGACATCCATGGGTTTTGTCTTCTGTATGCGTGAGAGCCGGCTGTGATAACGATCATAGAGGTCCTGTGCTATCCGGGCGTCTGGCTTTGGCTTGTCCGCGAGTTTGAGGCTCAGGACGTCCGCCTTGAGCCTGCGGATCCACAATGCATTTATCTGTTCCGTGTTTTTTCCCCAGTCAAGGTCTTCCCTGCTGGTTAAAAGGCTCTCCTGTGTGGTAAATGCCATATCTTTGATGCCCTTGTCCAGGGTATTGAGCAGAAAGACAAGTCTCTGACATACCCTTTTTTGGTAGCGGTTGAATATCTCAAAGGCCGCTTTGACATCACCTTTTTCAAGGTCATCATCCAGTTTCGATGAAAGGCAATGGAATTCATCGATGTCGCTTTTCATGAAATATATGCGTGAAGGATCCAGGTCATGGATATAGGCATCAAGGAGT
The DNA here is from genome assembly GCA_034661115.1 of Thermodesulfobacteriota bacterium. Lineage (GTDB taxonomy): Bacteria > Desulfobacterota > Desulfomonilia > UBA1062 > UBA1062 > JAYEKR01. The sequence goes on from JAYEKR010000278.1 coordinate 5,272, forward strand.
TCAGCCGAGAATTCATCATCGATCCGGAGCCTTTTGTAATGGTTATGCCGAAGCCCGGTGATAATCTTTTTTGTGATAGATGCCTGGCTCGCCCCTGGCTCAACCGCGTGATAAAAGGCAGATGCCTTCAGGGGTTCTCCCTGTGCGTACATTGGTACAGCCATGAAAACAAGGCCAAGCACCAGGCCGTACAGGGACATCCATTTTGTGTATCCATATCGCATATACTTACTCCTTCCACATTCCTTTGCCCTGTGCCCGGGCCTTTTTTTCATAGCTCACAAAGAGTTCCCTGTACCTGAAGGAAAACCTTGTATATGCCCTTGCCCATCCATCCTGGATGATGCGTCCGTTCACAAGGGTATCATCCAGGTAGACATAGCAGAGACGTCTGCCATATTTGTCACGGGCCTGGGGACCAGAGACAAGCCGTACCTTTTCGCCTCCAATCATCTGTTTGAGGTAGCGCCGGCTCTTGTTTCCAAAGGGTTCAGCCTGGCCGTAGCGTGACTCTATCTCCGGGGCATCCACACCGATAAGCCTTATCCTGTCACCGCCGAAGATCTCGATGGTATCACCGTCAAAGACCCTTACCACCTCCTTGAGATCCATGGCCTTTGCCCAGTGGAAAAGCAGGGCAAGCAGGAGAACGACCAGAACAACAAGGGGCCAGCGGATATATTCTTTCATTTTCCGGATATCCCCTGATCCTCACTGGTCTTTGTCCCTTCCAGGCCCTCAAGCACAGTCCGTGCGTAGAGTTCATTGTGGGTGATCGGCGCAAGGTGGGAGCCCGGAAGGATCCTGAATGTCAGCCCTGCGTTGGAAACAAGGGCACTTGGATAGAACCTTTCCCAGAATGCCTTGATCTCTGTGGGTGTCGGTTCCTTGATGTCGTTTATTGCGGCCTGTTCACCTGCATCCATACATGAATCATCTTGGCCGAATATGACGATGATATTGTCAATCTTGTTTATCGGCAGAATCGTGTCATCACAATATCGGGTACATTCACTTATGTCCCTGCATGTACGGCACATCTTTGAAGGCTGCAGGTGTACAATGGCCAAAGGGATGGACCTGCAAAAATCCCCTGTGATGCCCTTTGTTATACCCCAGCCTGCAACAACAACATCCATAAAATGACCCCTGAATCCAAGGGTTGATATCCCGAGGGATTCCCATGCAAAGTTTGTGAGCATCCGTGGTGATCCCCAGTGTTCATAACCGGCAGGACACATCTGTGCCATGCCGGTTACTGTATCCGGGTAGGCATGGGCAAAGCGCCTTGAGAGTATACATCCATGTGACCAGCCCACTGCAGAAAGTCCTGTCTCTATAGACTGGCAGAAGGGGTTTCCCGAAACCTTTATCTTCCCACGGATGATTACATCCATTGCTGTGAGCGGGGTGTAGTCCCGGACGGCAATGTCCTTTGCTGCAAGGATATATCGCACCATCTCCATGAGGATTACATCCTTGCCCCTGTCCCCTCTCCAGGCCTTGTTTTTGCCATAGGGGGTGTCGCATACAGGGACAATAACCACCCCGGACCGGCTTAACATGGCAAGGCGGTTGGCAAATTTGTATGCATCGGCCGGTCTTTGTGCATGACCTGTAAAAAAAACAAGGGCCTCGCCTTTCAGTCGTCCCTCGTTTTGGTCATGGGTCTTCTCCACGTCTGTCCTTACATCGATTACATTATACAGTCCGTGGATGGTTTCATTATTAAAGGTGATTTTAATACGTATAGTATCGGGTTTATCAGGCACTGCCCTTTCATCAGCAGACAATGAGACGGGGCAGGACAGGCAAAGGATGACAAGAAAAGACATGATGTAATACAGGTATGTTTTCATAATATCTCCAATATATCTTTATATCAATGGTGTTGTTATCCATTAAGCATACGACAAATATTGTATGGTGCCAAGTCCTGTTTTTGATATGCAAACCCGCATGAGTTGCCGCTCCCGGGCAAAGAATGAAAAAAAGCTTTAACCATTCACGGAACGTTGAACGTGGAAATTGGAAGTTTGGCCTTTATGCTTTTGTACGGTTGACGAACGCATTCAATTTTGGCCCGAGTTTTTCAACTATTGCTTTGTATTCTATTGCTCTTGACTCAGATAAAGATTTTCTTTTGATGAGTTTTCGCAACCATGATGAAGATCGTATTATCTGATAGCCCACAGTGTTTTTGAACCTTTTTGTTCCACTTATCAAAATCGTGCCAGACCATATCTGATAACGCTTCTGCCAGTTTGTAAACATCCAGCTCGTAAACTCGTTTC
>JAYEKR010000279.1:0-7558 GCA_034661115.1 Thermodesulfobacteriota bacterium
CGCGGGGGTGACGCGGAAAGCACGTTCCGTGAACGGTTACAATAACAGGAACACCACCACAGTCATTCCCGCGAAGGCGGGAATCCAGTGTTCCAGATAATTCACGTTTCTGGACCCCCGCCTTCGCCTGCGAAGTGCGTCGCACGCAGGCAGGCGAGGGTGACGGTTATCGTAGTGATATTATATAGGATTCTAACTCCGCGTCCTCTGCTCCTCAGCGGTGAGGGCTTTTTTTATCCTTCGTTGTGGACGCAGCTCATGCGGGTTTATTGGGAAATTCGCCTGACCCCGGGCATGATACCGGAGACAGCATGAATTAATTAATCCCCTTGTCCAAATACCCTGGTTTGTATAGTATCATATATATGAAGGTACGTGTATGTCTGATCATGTTTTTTGTGTTTGTTATGAGCCTTCCTGTGTCTGCACAGGTCGTTTACCAGGTCTGCATGGGGGATACCCTTACGGGCATAGCCGAAAAATATCTTCCATGCTCCATGATCTATACCCGTGCTGAACTGGTAGATGAAATACGCAGGGTGAATGATCTCTCGTCGGATGACCTCTCCATTGGTGATAAACTCCTGATACCTGTCCGGAGTAATGAACCTTTGGTGTCTGAACGTATAAACCGGCCGGATGCGTTTGCCGCAAAAGGGGTTTATATAAGCAAGTGGTCTGCCGGGGGGTCCGGGATTTCAGGTGTGGCGGACCGTCTGGTTTCCCTTGATGCAAACACGATTGTCTTTGATGCAAAGGATGTCACTGGATGGCTTTCATTCCGGAGCCCTATTCCCCTGGCATTTTCTCCCGGGGCACGATATGAGCCTGCGATCACAGATGTTCCCAGACTCATATCTCTCCTTCATCTCAAGGGGATACATGTGGTTGCAAGGGTATGTGTATTCAAAGACATGCTCATGGCGGGTGAGATGCCACACTGGCGTATCCAGAATGACTGGCTCAATCCGGCGGACCCTGAGGTCCAGGCGTATATGCTGGCGCTGATAAGACAGATGGTCGATCTGGGCGTTGACGAAATCCAGCTCGATTATTTCCGGTATCCCGCAGACGATGATACATCCACTGGTATCGCTGAAACGACAAGGTCTGAAGTGATTGCAGGTTTTCTTGGTCGTATCCATGATATCACCTCGTCCAGGGGGGTGCTCCTGTCCCTGGATGTCTTTGGGATCGTTATATGGAAATCTGACAAGGATATACTGGTGATCGGCCAGGATATATCCATGCTCAAGGACCACCTGGAGATTATATCCCCCATGCTCTATCCCTCCCATTTCAGCAAGGGTTTTGCCGGTATTGAAAACCCGGCAGATGAGCCGGCTTATTTTGTGAGCCGGGGTATAACAAAGCTGAACGCTATTGTGGGCGACAGCGTCCTGATGCGTCCATGGCTGCAGGCCTTTCCCCTTCATGTTTCAGGGCCCATGTCCGAATTTATCCGGCTGCAGATCAGTGCGGCCCAGGATTCAGGTGCATCGGGATGGCTCTTGTGGAGCCCCGGGAACCGCTACGATGCTGCATACAAGGCCATGGAAGCCCGGGATGATGATATGTCTGTTCCCCTTTCTCCTCATTCCCGCTTGCTAAGTGCGCCGCACTCAGACAGGCGAAACCGGGAATCCAGCATCTGCCTCAATCATTGCCAGAACGCATGTAATATCAAATAGTTGAACCTGTTTTGATGGCGGAAGCGCATGGGAATCGAACCCACCCGGGACGCTCGTCGCACCCCACACCGGATTTGAAGTCCGGGGACCCCACCAGGAACCGTCCGCTTCCATCCAGGATGTCTATAGCACGGTTGTATCCCATAGATCAAATATGATATGAACCGGGTAGCGGCTTTTTGCTGTGACTCATGTGTATTGCAATGCAGGCATATCCCGTATGGCTTTTCGAACGGGCATCTGCCAATGGTTGTGGTGATCATTGTCCGGTGATAGTGCTGGAGTTCCTGTGAGGGCATCAAAAATTAATATTATTAGGGAATAAATCCGATAGGATGCTAATGAGTGCAAAATTAACCTGATTCGGGGGAGATATGGATGTAAAGCTGATCAATCCTTTTATTGAAGCAACCGTGAATGTACTTGAGACAATGGCCTTTACCAAATCTTCATCCGGCAAGCCTTATCTGAAAAAAGACAATGTTGCAAAGGGTGACGTTTCGGGTGTTATCGGGCTTACCGGAGAGGCGACCGGAGCCGTCTCTGTGAGTTTTACAGCACCATGCATCCTTGGGCTGGTATCAAGCATGTTTGGAGAGACCATTGCTGAGATGGACGATGAGGTAAAGGATGCGGTTGGAGAGATAACAAACATGATTTCAGGGCAGGCCAGGCAGAAACTCGAAGGTATGGGCAAGAGTCTTAAGGCCGCGATTCCCACGGTGATTACCGGAAAGGATCATACAATAACCCATATTACAAACAATCCGATCGTGGCGATACCCTTTACCACGGATAGCGGCGAGTTCACGATTGAGGTGTATCTTGAATAGACAAGGCGCCTTGTATAAAAAGAACCATGAAAGCTGCCAAAGCCGGACATCTCCAGTGTAATGTTATTGTCAGGATGTATCAAAAAAGACAGGGGCAGGATTGAGGAAGATGCAGCATCTCTTTGAAAAGGGGGAAACATGTTAAGGGCCAGAGATATTATGACTACAGAGATCTTAACGGTAAACCCTGATATGGAGATCACCCTGACGGCAAGATTGTTGCTGGACAATCACATCAACGGTGTTCCTGTTGTGGACGAGGCGGGAGGCCTGGTTGGAATCCTTTGCAGAAGCGATCTTATAGAACAGCAGAAGGATATCCCTCTCCCTTCCTTTTTCAGCCTTCTGGATGGGTTTATCCAGATGACCTCAGAGAAACATATTAAAAAGCAGATTCAAAAGATAACGGCCGCCTGTGTTTCACAGGCCATGACCCACGATCCTGTCTTTGTAGGTCCGGATACCATGATTGATGAGGTAGCAGCACTCATGGCGGACCGTAAGTTTCATACCATTCCGGTTGTCGACCAGGGTAAACTTGTCGGCGTGATCGGGAAAGAGGATGTCCTCAAGACCCTTATCAGCGAATAAAATTTCAGCTGGATCGTACTGTCATTCCGGCTGTCCCCTCTTTTTCATATAAACCTGGTTATGAGCGCTGGTGCGCTCACAACCAGGGACTCGAAAACATTCTTACGCAAAGAACGCCAGGGTTACAAAGATACTACCCTTTTGTATTATTTTTTCTGTTTTCTTTTGCGATCTTTGCCTGCCTGTGCGCTGCACGCAGGTGAGAAAAGATCTTTTGATCTCCTTTTCAAAGAGGGTTTCTGCTAAGCAGCAACCCTCTTTTTTAAATAAAGGTCCGGGGGCAAGTTTTTCTTTTGGATGTGAAAGAATTGCCAGTCCTGGATGTTATTATGGGACGTCGATGCTGGATCAGTGCTACATGGCATTGGCTTTGCTCTTATACGGGTGAATATCAATGTCGGAGGTGGATATGGAATTATCGGTTGTTGCTGAATTGCTCGGGGTCGCAGACGGGGCCATGGGGTTGTTGCAGAAGGCAATAGGCAAGGGAAACCCCGACAGTGGTTTTGACTCCCTTTTCAGCTCTATCCTTTCCGATAAGGGTTCAAAGACTGATGGAATCTCTGCCCTCCTGGGTTCTGGCGAGGATATAGACCTGGATGACCTCGATGCCATCTTCGGGCAGGGGGCAGGCATGTTTTTGTTCCAGCTTTTTTTTGCACTGAAAGAAATGGGGATCAATACCGCAGACCTCAAGGCCCTGCTGAGCGGCAAAGGGGAGGGGATATCAGACAAAGGATTCACCCAAATCCTTTCATGTCTCGGGCTGAGCAATGAAGAGATAACGGGTATCATGGGCGACTCCGGTCTGGAATCACGGGTGAGGACTGCCATTGGGGCCTCGGTAAAGGCGTTTATGGAAGCTGGTTCTTCTGCAGGGTCTCAGGGCAACCCGGAGATGGCCCGGCTCTTAAAGGTTATTCAGGACAATCCGGAGATGATGGATCAAGGTTTTTCCCGGCTCGTTAAGGTCACTGATAATGCCGATGTTTCTCAAAACAGGATTATCGCCAGCATGAAGGCTTCGGTCAAAGGCGTTTTGGAAGGAAGCGAGGTGGCGGTTGTAGTCAATAAGGCCTCTAATAACGAATCCCCTGCCCAATCTGCAAAGATGAACCGGATAATCGAGGTGTTGACTAAAGAGCTTGGTATCTCCAGGGAGTCTTTAAAGGATATTGTCATGTCTGCTGAGAGAACAGACCGGCAGGCAGCGGCAAAGGCAATACAGGCAAAGGTATCTGCTTTTTTGAAGAAAGGTGGGCTTGATGTGCCAAAGGGCGATTTCAAAGATGCCCTGGGGTTTCTCAAGGCATCCATGAGTGAAAAGGAGGTTTCAGGCCTTGAAAAGACCTTTCGGTCTTTGCAGCCGAATCTGGTGTTTCCGGATGCAAAGATGCCTGTTTCCAGGGAGATGCTGGCAACCCTGGGCCGATCTTTGGGGGTGGGTACGCAGGCTGACCAGACCCTGGAAGGGGTGATGGACCAGTTGAAGAGGTCCATGGCAATGAATATAAAGAATTCCCAGGGCAATGTGTCATTGAAGCTTTATCCGCCTGTCCTGGGCCGGGTGGATGTGAATGTGAGTATGTCAGACGGAAGGGTCAATGCTGTCTTCCGGGTCGATATGGATCTTACCAGGGACATGCTTCAGCAGAATGTGCATTTCCTCAAGGAAGCCCTGGCACAGCAGGGGGTAAAGGTGGCGAGTCTGAACATTACCTCGGGCATGCAGGAAAAATTGCCTGATGGCGCCTATTCCTTTGCGCGACAGCAGCAACAGGATCCCGGCCAGGGGGCTTCACGCCATTCTGGTCGGAGAAAAGAAGAATATTATAATGATCAGCAGGATGATGACGATATCCTGGTCCGTTCTTTTAACCGCGCAGCGATTGGTTATGCAGGCGGCCTGGATGTCATCGCGTAATAATGGGGGCAGATTATGGCAATCGCAGGTGTTGATTCGATCCTGGCAAACCAGACACCGATTTCATCTGATAAGGATACATCGAACGAGATAACGCAGGATGATTTTTTTTCTCTTCTCGTTTCCCAGCTCCAGTATCAGGATCCCCTTGATCCGGTGAAAAATACAGAGTTTACGGCCCAGCTGGCCCAGTTCACCTCGCTGGAGCTTCAAAAGAGCACAAGCAAGTCAATGGAAGAGATGCTCAGGATTCAGGGATCTATGAACAATATGAGCGCCCTGAATTTTATCGGCAAAGAGATAAGCGGCACAGGTAATATCTGTGATTATTCCGGGGGAGAGGTCTCCCTTGATTTCGAGCTCAGCGATAATGCCCAGGATGTAAACATAGGCATCTACAGCGGAACTGGAGAGCTCGTGAGGAGCCTGAGCATGGATACAGTGCCAGAAGGGCTCAGCCACTGTATATGGGACGGCACGGATGCCTCGGGCAATGAGGTTGCGCACAAGAGATATTCCTTTGACATAGAGGCCACTGACTATAATGGCAACAGTATCGGGACAAAGACCAGCACCACTGGTACAGTGGACGGGATACGTTATGACGGTGGCTACACCTACCTGATTATCGGCGACAAGGAGATATCCATCTCAGAGGTGGAAAAGATTCTGCAAAAAGGGGAGATATAAGATGAGTATATCCAGTTCATTATTCTCAGGCATCAGCGGGCTTTCAACCAATGGCAATGCAATGAGCGTACTCGGCGATAACATTGCAAACGTGAACACCATCGGATTCAAGGCGAGCCGCACAACCTTTCAGGATGTGCTTTCTCAGTCAGTGGCCACTGCGGCCGGGACCTCCCAGGTGGGCCGCGGGACCACCCTTTCTTCTGTGGACACGCTGTTTCAGCAGGGGTCTTTTGAGTCCACATCCAATGCCACTGACCTGGCCATCGGCGGCAACGGTTTTTTTATCGTGAGTCCCCGGGGAACCGATACCGAGTATTATACACGTGCCGGCCAGTTCCGTTTTGATAAGGACGGCAATTTTGTCAATCCAGCCGGATATGTGGCAAGGGGCTGGTCTCTGGATGATGCAGGCAGTGATATGGGCACGATCCAGGATATTGTCCTGAACGATTTCACCTCTCCGCCCCAGGCTACTCAAAGCATCGAGACCATCACAAACCTGGACACCTCGGATACGAGCCATTCGAACAGCCTTTTTGGCGCATGGGATGCAACGGCATCAGAGGTCATAGGGGATAGCTCTTACGGGTACCAGACCGCAGTGAGGGTATATGACGCCCTTGGCAATTCACACGATGTAACGACCTATTTTGACAAGATGGATGCCTCAAGTGAATATGACGACGGGAGCATAGACCTGGATAATTCATGGGAGTACATAGTATGCTGCAATCCGGACAATGACCAGAGGTCAGGATTTGCCGGCACGGCCCAGGATGGTGTCCTCATGCGCGGGACCGTTACCTATAATTCATCCACTGGCGATCTTCAGGATTTTTCCGCCTATACATGCGATCCAGCGGCAGACCCTACCTCTGCAGCCAACTGGACGACATCCGCTTTTTCCACTGACGGTTATCCAGAGTTCACTGCCAATTTTGTCCCCGGTGTGAGCCAGTCGGTGGATGTAAAGATGGGTGTACGCAATAGCGGCACTGGCTGGGATGCGGGTAATGCCGCCAATGTGGGTGCTATTGCACCCGGAAACGGGGTCGCCTCAATATCATCTCATGTTGAGACCCAGGCCCTTACCTCCACACAGTATGCATCGTCATCCACCACGGTCTACCAGACACAGGACGGGTACGGGACCGGGTTTCTGGAGAATATATCCGTGGACACGGACGGGATCATGACCGGTAATTACTCCAACGGCCAGATCCTGAATCTCTACCGCGTGGCCCTGGCCAAGTTTAACAATGAACAGGCCCTTCATAAAGAGGGGGGCAATCTCTGGGCCGCCACCCGTGCAACAGGCACTGCCATCACCGGACATGCAGGAGAAAACGGGCTCGGCAAGATATCACCCAATTCACTGGAGCAGTCAAACGTGGATATTGCAGCGGAGTTCGTCAAGATGATAACGACCCAGCGTGGATTTCAGGCGAATTCCAGGGTCATCACCACGACCGACTCCATGCTCCAGGAGCTGATCAATCTCAAGAGATAATCATTGTGGGGCATAATCCGCCTTTGCCTTGGCAAAGGCGGATTAAAATGATTTCATTTAATACCTGACTCAAACAAAGCCACAGAGCCACAAAGCCAATGGAATAAACCTTTTTCGTAACCGTTCACGGAACATTGAACGTGGAAATTGGAAGTTTGGCCTTTATGCCTTTGTACTGTTGACGAACGCATTCAATTTTGGCCCGAGTTTTTTAACTATTGCTTTGTATTCTATTCTCCCCAATTTCTAATTTCCAATTTCCAATTTCAAGCCGTTCACGGCTACTGATTCTTTATTCCTTTGCGTCAAATTTATG
>JAYEKR010000280.1:0-7531 GCA_034661115.1 Thermodesulfobacteriota bacterium
TGAGGATGAAAAAGGGGACGATCAGGTCGCCCTCTATAAAACCCGCATCGCAGATATCAGAAATTCTTCCGTCGATGATCACGCTTGTATCAAGGATCTTTTTTCTGTCTTTGTCACCCGGGGTGGTTTTTTTGTGTATAAAGAGGCGACCGAATTCATCCCCCTTGGCCATGCCTGATGCATATCCGAGATAGCCGAAGACCGCATTGAGCAGGATGAGGAGATATAGCCCGCCAGAGAGTCCCAGGCAGCCAAGACCCATGAGATTACCGCAGACAAGGCCGGCAATGGCCCCAACAGAGGCCCCACAATAGGTTGCGGCAGAATGCCTGAAGCCCCTTTTCTCCTGTATGAATATTATGGACAAACAAACCAGGGCTGCAAGGGATGCAACAATGTATGGGTATACAAGGTTATCTGTATAAAAGGTACTGAAACTAAAGGTTGTGTAAAATACAACCAGGATCAGTATGGTACGAAGCAGCCATTTCATTCGTCTGGTTTTTTTTCTGTCTGTGTCCTGCCTCCTGCCTCCAGGATGCGTCGTTCCACCTCTGCCGGGTCTGAGTTTTTTGATATGGAAATCTCGCTTACCAGGAGGTTTTTGGCTGTATCATACATTTTTCGTTCGCCAAAGGAGAGTTCTTTCCCGCGTTTGAGGATATTGAGATCCCGGAGCACCTCTGCAATTTCATAGGTGGATCCGCCCTTTATCTTGTCCATGTATTCCCGGTATCTGCGGTTCCAGGTCTGGTTGTCTACGGCCACATCCTTCTGGGCTAATATCCCCATTACCTTTTTTGTCCCTGCTTTGTCTATGAGTTCCCTGATGCCTACGTTGTGTGCATTGGATACAGGAACCATAACCGTCATTTGTGTCTCCAGGATTTTGAGTATGAGAAAGGGTATTCTGAGTCCTGAGATCTCCCTTTCTTCAATCAATTCAATCCGGGCAACGCCATGTGCAGGATAAACAACTGTATCCCCAATTTTATACATAATCCATTTCCTCTCTATCTGTAAAAGAATACATTATCATTCACAATTATTCGATATCCCGTAAACCAATATCTCAACACACTGGCTGTTTCTCTGTCAGGAAAAGATCTTTGTTTCTCTGATGAAGGCTCACAATAATTTAGTATACCAAAATATGGGGTTTTAGTCAAGATGCGCGGGACATCAAGGTTTGATGTCTGAATTTTTTTTGAGCGTAAAATTTTTATATGAAAAAGACAGGAACACCACCACCGTCATTCCCGTTCCCCTCCCGTCATTCCCGCGAAGGCGGGAATCCAGTGTTCCAGATGGGTCGGCGTCTCTGGACCCCCGCCTTCGCCTGCCTGCTGCAGGCAGGCGAAGGTGACGAGTCAGGGAGACCTGGTTTTCCCGTCCTTGTTTGTGAGCGCACCAGCGCTCATACGGGTTTATATGAGGAGGGGGATCTTTGCCAGAAGCCCCCTTTTTTATTGATTGTCAGCTTTCAGTTCTTGCCGGCAAATTTACCCTCAGCCTTGAGGCGCGAGATTTCCTCGTCTTCCAGTTTTTTATAGGCGATTTTGCCTACCAGGGTCTGCGGGAGATCCGCACGGAATTCTACCTCGCGCGGGCAACTCCACTTGATGATGTTTTTTCTACAGTAGGATATAAGCTCCTTTTCCATCTCTGCACCGGCCTTGTCTGTGTCATTCAGGACCACAAAGGCCTTTACACGTTCCACCTGTTTTTCGTCCGGCACACCGATAACACAGGCATCCTTGACCAAGGGATGTTTGTAGAGTTCTTCCTCCACCTGTGCCGGGTAGACATTCATGCCTGATGATTTGATCATGCGTTTTTTTCTAAGACTGAAGTAAAAGAATCCATCTTTGTCCATATACCCGATATCGCCGGTATGCAGCCAAGTGCGTCCGTCTGCATGTTTTTTAAGGACCTTTGCAGTTTCTTCTGGATTGTCCAGGTAGCCCATCATTACGGCCGGACCGGATACGCAGATTTCGCCCTCCTGTCCGGGTGCTATCTCGTTTATGGTGTCCATTTCGACGATTTTGGCCAGCATGTCAGGGAAGGGGAGCCCTATGCTGCCCTTGCGGTAATCATTGATCGGGGTTGCCATGATGGCGGTTACCGCTTCGGTCAGGCCGTAGCCCTCGAGCAGCTTGGTGTTGCCTTTGTTTTGCCGCACGACATTTTCAAACTCGTCCTTAACCTTCTCAGGCAGGGTATCGGCGCCCGAGAAGGTGGCCCTGAGACAGCTCAGGTCGGTCTGTCTGAAACTCTTGCTGCGGGCAAGGGCACTGTAGAGGGTTGGCGGGCCGATCAAATAGTTGGGCTTTTTCTTTTTTATGATCCCGCCGATTTCATCAGGATTGAACATGGGGATCATGATGCATTTGCCGCCTGCCATCAGGATGGCGTTGACGCATACCCCAAGCCCGAAGCCATGGAAGATGGGCAGGACAGCCAGCATATTGGGATAGCGTTCGTCTATGCCCCCCCAGTTTGCCACCATCAGGCCTTCGGAAATAAAGTTATAGTTGGAGAGCATGATCCCCTTTGGCTTGCCGGTTGTACCACCTGAATAGAGTATGACCGCCATGTCGTGGGTATCTACCTTGACAACAGGGGCCTTTGGATAGTGTTTTTTCATCAGATCTTTCATAATGATGACTGTGTTGCTGGCCGGCACCTTTTCAACCATGCGTCCCTTTTTGAGCCAATACAAAAAGGACAGATGGGGAGGCAACCAGTCCTGTATTTTGGCAATGATCAGTTTTTCCAGCTGTGTTTTTTTTTGGACCGCCTTCATTTTGTCATAGAAGATATCCAGGGTCAGGACAAACTTGCTTTTTGATACATTTACATAGAACTCGATCTCGCTTTCAGTGGAAAGGGGGTGGATCATGCTGGCCACTGCGCCCAGTTTGTTGGCTGCATAAAAGGCAATCACGCCTGGTGGTGATGTAGGCATGGATATGGTAATGCAGTCACCCTTTCTGAGCCCTATGGACCAAAGTGCATCGGCACACTGGTCTATCTGTCCGGCGAATTCCGTATAGGTGGCTTCTCGGCCCATAAAGTCATAGGCCTTGTAATCCGGTTTTTCATGCACGGTTTCCATGACTGCCTCATACATGCTCAGCTTGGGGTAATCGACTGTTTTGGGTATATCACCATAAAACTTGAGCCATGGTTTTTCTTCAGACAATAGTTGTTTTTCAGACATCTCTAATCCTCCTCATTTTTGTAGCAATGTAAAGATACAGCATGGATTTGGTTTATATACCACAGACTATCACATTATCAACAATAGTGCACTGATTAGTTTTATTAGTTGATTGCAAAACTCCCGGGTTGTCATTCCCGCCTGTCTGCAGCCAGCAGGCCAAGGTGGGAACCCAGTATTCCCTGTGCCTTATGGCCCCACGTTTTTTAGGGGTGACAGGGTTTTTAGGTTTTGCAACGGGTTCTCATGTCAGGGAATTTTTTCGGCCTGATACGGGCATTCCATTTCCAGCCACATGCGTTGTGATCTCCCTGTACAGGCATCGGCCTTTTCTTTGTCCCCCTGTTTTTTCCAGTAAAGGGCCCATACAGAGTGATTCCATGCCATATGGGGTTTCATCATGCATTTTTTTGAAAGCATGGAAGCCCTTACAAGAAGGGGTTTTGCCTGTTCAAGGTCATTCTTCATGATGCAGGCCTTTGCCGCGGATCGGTATGACCAGATCAGCTGATCCTGATTTCCGAATCGTTCGTTCCATGCTATGCCCCGGGCGGCAAGGTCCTGTGCGCATGATATCTCTCCTGTATCCAGGTGAGCAGCACACAGGGCATTGATGGCATAGGGTACCCGGTTTGCAGCCCCCTTTTTGAGGGAAGGTAATGCGCCCTCCAAAAGGTCAATGGCCTTTGTGCTCAATCCCTTTTCCAGGCATATCCATGCATCATAGAGGTCTCTGAGGGCTTTTGCCCCATTGACACAAAGGGTGCGGTCAAGATGGACAAAACGTTCAAGATCATGGGAAGCCTGTTCCAGGTTTCCCATGTACACGGCGGAAAAATACAATGAACTCTGTGTATGGATATAGGAAAGCCCGCCAGCTGTGGAGCCCAGTCTTTCCTGCGCATCCAGGATGCGTAAAAAGGTTTTGGTCCCTGATGTGAAATTACCTGAAAGAAAATCAATATAGCCGAGCCAAATATCCGCCATGAGCTCCAGGTCCAGATGTCCCTTGCTGAGTTTTTTTGTTCTGGAATACCAGTAGAGGGCCTCCCTGATAGCACCCTTCCACACATAGGCGGCCAGTGTAGTAATGGTGTTGACCGCCAGGAAGAATCGTTGCCCAGTTGCAAGGACGGGCCGGGACCTCTCCAGGTGTTCAATCGCAGTATCCTGTCTCCCTAAAAAGGTGTATGTGTATGCAACCGCACATTCAGACAATGCCTTTGTCATCTTTGTATCGCCATCAATCTTGTTGAAGGTGTCAAGCGCCTTGTCAAAGGTGCCCTTTTGAGAATAAAGGTTTATCAGGCGTATTTGTACAAAATCCCTTTCTTTTTTCATTGCTTGTTCATTATAATACGCACCAAGCCTTTCAAGTGCGTCAATCGCCATGTCCGGCCGGAATACACGGGTGCATTCCCATATTCCTTCCAATATCTTTGTCAACTGGTCCCCTGTCCCTGTCCCTGTCCCTGTTTCATCGATACATCTCTGGGCCATGATATAGAGGTTGGCTGCCTCCACCCAGGAGCCGGAATCCCTGCATCGTCTGGCGGCCATCATGCTGTAGGATATGGTGCGCAAGGACCTCAGCCCAGGGTTGTATATTATCCGTATACATGGTCTCCATTTCCAGCCCGATCTTAAGGTGCAGCCCCTGGCGCACCCCTTTGAGCATGCCGTCATAGGTCACCTCGCGTACCAGGTCATGCCGGAAACAAATACGATCATCTTTTTTCATGGCAAGATAACCCGCGTCGATGAGATCAAACAATGCACTGTTTAACTCCATATCCGGACAAAGGGCGTCAATCAGTCCCGGGGAAAAGCTCGAGCCGATAACACATGCGCGTTGTAGGACCTCTTTGCTGTCCTGGTCAAGATGGTCCAGCCCGGCGCTTACCATCCCCTTTATGGTGTTTGGAAAACCATGGAGACTGCTCAGGCCTGTTTTGGAGGTGATCCCAAAATTAACTATTTCTTCTAAAAAGAAAGGGTTGCCTGCAGAAAGACAAAAGAGATGGTTCATCTCTTTTTCGGATAGCCCCTTGATGTTCATCATGTTTTTAACCATGCAAAGGGACTGCTCTCTGGACAGATCATCAAGCCGTATCTTTTCTCCCGGCATGTTCAATGCCTCACGGCTGCTCAGGACAAAAAGGCAGGGGCAATCAAGAGATGAATCCAGGTATCGTATCAGGTCCAGAGACGAGGGGTCCGCCCAGTGGAGATTCTCAATACATATCACCATGGGCAATATCCCGGATGCCTGACGGATGAGTTCGGCCACTGTTCCGAATACCTGCATTTTCCATTCATTCGGACCCAGTCCTGTCTTGTCCGCAACACCGCGGATGAAATTATCAAGCCGGGAAGAAAATTTCTCCTTTATAGTGGGAAGGGTGGTCTTTTCAATGATAGACCCTACGATTCCCTTGATGGGGAAATAAGGGATATTCCCTGCATAATCCAGACATACGGCATCGATCCAGTTTATATCACGGGGTACGATGGACCTGAATTCCTCAATCAGCCGGCTTTTCCCCACCCCTGCCTGTCCTGATACATGCATGGTCGACCCCTTTTTATGGTAGAGATCATTCAGGTGTCTCTTCAATGTGGAAAGCTGTTCTTTGCGGCCGATCAAGGGGGATACAAAGCTGTTTTCTCCATGGACCGGCAGCGGCAGTTGCCTGGGTGCGACAACACGGTATGTGGTGACGATTCGGTGAATCCCCTTGAGATGCGTGTTTGAAAAGGGCTCCAGCCGGAAGAACCTGTTTGCCTCGGGATAGATTGTATCGCCGATAAGGATATCTCCGGCAGGTGCCAGGACAGAGATCCGGGATGCAAGGTTGATGGGTCTGCCCAGTGCGCCCTCTTTGCCAGGGGTTACAAGTATCTCCCCTGCATTGATGCCTGTATGCATCCTCAGCGGCCTGTCTGTTATGCGGGTGACATCCATATCCTTTACAAAGGAATGAATCTCGATTGCCGCGCGGATGGCACGGATAACATCGTCTTCCCTGGTTGTCTCCATGCCGAAGATGGCGACGATTGCATCCCCGATGAATTTTTCGACCTTTCCTGAAAGGTCGGATATGGTCTTCGATGCATGATTGAATATCCGGCCCATGATTTCGCTGAGTTCTTCGGTATCCAGGTCTTCAGACATGGAGGTATATCCTGAAAGATCAGAGAACAGGATGGTCACATAACGCTGTTGTTTGATTTCAGGTGTTTTTTCAAGACACAGGCCGCATTGCCTGCAAAAGCGGTCTGTGCGGTCCACATGAGATCCGCAGCCTGGACATGTAAGGGATTCATTTATCATATTCTGCCGCCTGTAAAGATAAAAATTCAGTATCAAAAAACAAGGATCCTTGCGCCCGATGAATCGGGGCAGATATTATCTTTTAATTAAGCCAGGCCAGGGCAATGTCAAGGATTCAGCATTGACCTTGAATACAAAATACATAATAATTGTGGCACAAAAGATTAATGAGGTGATTATGGTAAAAAAATTGGAAAAGATATGGCTTGATGGTGAACTTGTCGATTGGGCAGATGCGCAGGTTCATATACTGACACACAGTCTGCACTATGGCTTGGCCGCCTTTGAGGGGGTCAGATGCTATCAATGCCAGGATAATGCCTCCGCCATATTCCGGCATAAAGAACATACGAAAAGGCTCTTTGATTCTTCAAAGATATGCATGATGGATATCCCTTTTACGCCCGAAGAGATTATGGATGCGACAAAGCAGACCATCAGGGCAAATGCTCTCAAAGAGGCATATATACGTCCCCTTGTCTTTATAGGAGATGGGGTGATGGGTGTCCATCCCGGAGACAACCAAATACGCGTATCCATTATCTGCTGGGAATGGGGTGCGTATCTGGGGGAAGAAGGGCTTTCTAAGGGGATAAGGGTCAAGGTCTCGTCTTTCACACGTCATCATCCAAATGTGATGATGACCAAGGCCAAGGTAAGCGGCAACTATGTAAACTCCATTCTTGCCAAGAGGGATGTCACGCTGGCAGGCTATGATGAGGCCATTATGCTCGATCCCCAGGGATATGTGGCCGAGGGCAGCGGCGAGAATATATTCTTTGTAAAGGATGGTGTGCTCTTTACCCCGCCTGCCACATCTGTACTCCCCGGGATCACCAGAGACATGGTGTTTCGGCTTGCAGCGGACCAGGGGATTGATGTGCGTGAGGAAAATATCACAAGGGATGAACTCTATATTGCGGATGAGGTCTTTTTTACAGGCACAGCCGCAGAGATAACACCTGTACGCC
>JAYEKR010000281.1:0-7528 GCA_034661115.1 Thermodesulfobacteriota bacterium
TCTGCGGTACATAGATATATGGGACATCGTTATCTCGTCTGTATAGAAAATGTGAGAGGATCATGCGGTTTACCGCCCGGTGTCCTATGATCATGATGCTGTTGGAAGAACGGTTTAGATAAAAGGCCTTTTTTATGCCTACCCGTATGCGGGACCTCATGGATATATAGCCTTCGCCCTTGGGATATACATAGTTGTATTTGTCGGTTTTTCTGGAGAAGTATACCTCGGGCATGGATTGCTGGATCTCTTCATAGCTCATGCCTTCACATATGCCGCCGTCAATCTCATTGAATTCCTTCAATGGGACAATGGTGCAGTTGTCCTGCGCATGGCAGATGGGGTTTGCTGTCTGGATGGTTCGGTTTTTTTCGCTGGTAAAGATATAGGAAACCGATTTTTTCTGGAAGAATCGGGCCAGGGCCAGGGCCTGTTCCTCTCCCCTGGTGGTGAGAGACGAGTCCCCTCCGATACGGTCCGCCACATTGAAAAGGGTCTCGGTATGACGTATGAGAAAGAGGTCCTTTACCATGTCTGTAACAAGGATGTCACGAATCCTTGAATATAGCGGAAGGCCGGTGGAGATCTTTTCTTCGAGGATACAGTTGTGAAGAGAGTCCATGCGGATGAAGTTTTTTTCCTCGAGCAGGGGGGCATAGATCTGTTCATAAAAGTGTATACGTTTTATGAATTCCTTTGAGGCCTCTTCTTTGGTCAGAGATTGAAACTCCGTGGAATCGAGTTTTTGCATCATCCCGAGGTAAAGGATTTCCTTGTCTGTATTGACGCATTCTATGTAAAGGACAGGGTAGTCTTTCATCTGTTCCTCTATCAGAGCTCTCCTTGCATTGCTTACATTGGTTGCATCGAGTATGGCGACCTGTCCTTTGTCGGCCAGGTAATGCCTTGCCTTTTTGATGTTTGTCATGGCGAATTTTGCCCTGAGATCCACGGCCGGCTTGTTCTCGGGATCAAAGAAGGTCGCATAGCAGGTATCCTTACCCGGGAGGCGTTTTTTTCTGAGTGTTCCGTTATTGAAGATGCGGGCATTTATCGAGCTGTTGACAAATGTCTCTTTTAGGCGGATTGCGATAGTGGATTTGCCTCGGGCAGGCAGGCCTACCATAACAATACAAAGTTTGTTGCTTTTCGGGCTCATGTCTCTCCATCAAAGGTCAAGGAGATATTGTATATACCGCCATACGCCCATGTGGCCTGGAAGGGGTAACCGCACCGTTTTGATATCTTCATGATTGCATCGTTGTTTTTGAGAACCTCCGCACAAAAGCCCGTGATGCCGTGTTCCCGTGCCACCTGTACGAGATACCACAGGAGGAAGGAGCCCAGCCCTGATTTTTGAAACCCTTTGTGAATGGTGAGTGCCACCGTGGCGATGCTGGAGGAGTCATCCTTTACATACTGACCAATGGCAATGATCTGTTCTGTCTTTTCCGGACTGTCCTCTCCGACGATCCCCACTATCGTCATGCGGTCCTCATAGTCCATGTTTACCACTGGCCGTGCCATTTCCCTGGGATAGACCTTGATGTTCTGGAAAAACCGTTTGTACAGATCCTCCTCCGGAAGGGAGTATACCAGTTCCTGGACCTTTTTCTCATCATTGGGTTTGACAGGCCTGAAAAGGATATCCCTGTTTTTTGTATCCGTGAAAGGTCTCTCGTATCTGTCTGGATACAGGGCACCGGAATGAAGGGTTTGATCCCGGTACACGTAGCCCTTCATGCGTGCGGCCTCAAGCAGTGCCCCTCTAAAGGCGGGATGGGCGATGCTGATTAAAGACATTACCCTGTCCCGAATGCTTTTGCCGTGGAGAAAGGCAATACCGTATTCTGTGACCACATACTGCACATCACCCCTTGTGAGGACCACGCCGCTGCCCTCTTCCATGCCCGGTACGATCCGTGATTTTTTGCCGTTGTCGGCCGTGGATGGAAGGGCGATAATGGATTTGCCGCCCTTTGAACGGCAGGCACCCCGGACAAAATCTACCTGTCCTCCAATGCCGCTGTAGAACTGGTATCCAAGAGAATCTGAACAGACCTGTCCGGTGAGGTCCACGTTCAGTGCGGAATTGATGGAGATCATCCTGTTGTTTTTTGCAATGACAAAGGGGTCGTTTACATAATGCGCGGGGTGGAATTCAAACAAGGGGTTCTGGTTGACAAAATCGTAGAGCCTTTGGGTGCCCATACAGAAACTTGCAATGATCTTGCCCGTATGAAGGTTTTTTTTCTGACAGGTTACTGTGCCCTCTTCAATGAGATCTATCAGGCTGTCTGTAAAGGTCTCTGTGTGAATGCCGAGGTCATGTTTGTCCTTGAGAAAGGGCATGATGGCATTGGGTATGGACCCGTACCCCACCTGAAGGGTCGAACCGTTTTCAATCAGCCCTGCTATGTTCTTGCCGATCTTTTTTGCGGTCGGGCCTGGATCAGGGTTTATGAATTCCGGAAGGGGTGCTGTATTTTCCACAAAGGCGTCTATCTGTGAGCAATGTATAAAGCTGTCACCCAGGGTTATCGGCATATTGGGGTTGATTTCAGAGACCACATAGTCTGCGAACTGGGCCGCTGGTTTGGTTACATCAACGGATACACCCAGGCTGACATACCCATGTTTGTCCGGGGGCGAGGTGCTGATAAGGGCCGTGTCAATGTGGATTCGTCCGGTCTCAAAGAGAAGGGGGATCTCGGACAGGAATATCGGTGTATAGTCTGCGTCTCCTCTTCTTACGGCATCCCTTGTGTTGTCACAGACAAAAAAAGCATTGTGTCTGAAAAAGGTGTTGAATCTGTCTTTTTTTGGGGAGGTGTCTGAGGTGGAGAGAAAATGCATGATCTGCGTGTCTGCCAGCTTGTGCCCCATGTCCATGAGATGTTCCACAAGCATCCGTGGCTCTCCGCATCCAGATCCTATGAATACACTGGATCCCCGGCGAATGGGGCTCAGCGCCTCAGCGGGTGTCATTGTTTTTTTATGGTAATCTGTCTTCCAGTCCTTGCTCACGGGTTATTCTCCTCAGTGAAAAAGGATACCACCTGAACAGAATGGAGACAAGGTCTTTAATCTCTCTTGGGGTTTAATTCCCCGCAGCTTGCTGCGGTGTAGTTCATTCCACTTTAAACCTTACCCGCCTTTCTGATCTCGAGCTCTTTGAGGATTTCATTGAAGCGCTCTTTGGTGGTGGGTAGCAGCCACACATAGACTGCGGAGATCAGAAAACAGATGCCGGGTGCCACGCCAATGAGCACGCGTATGGCCATGACTGAGGAGTCTGGCTGGATAATATCCTGGGTCGCAGCAATGGCCTCGTCCGGGCTTGCCTTGATGTATCCGGAGAGCTCCAGCATAAACCCTACTGTGGCGATGGCAATGGCCGAAGCCACCTTGTATAAAAAGGTCGAGATCCCGAAAAACGAGCCTTCTCTCCTTACACCGTTTGTGTATTCATCGATTTCAATGACATCCGGGAGGATGGACCATGGTATGATTTGTGTGGCGGAGATACCTATGCCCGATAGGACACAGAGAACAATGGTCAAAGAAGTGCCGTGCTCAGGTATAAAGAGACAGATCAGCATGGCTGTGGAAAAATAAAAGGATGAAACGATATAGGCCTTTTTCTTTCCCCACCTGTTGCCCAGGTAGATCCAGAGAGGGGCTGCGCCCGCTGCAACGATAAGGGGGATGCCCATATATATGGTGGCATCGCCCTCCACCTTTATCACGTCATTGATAAAGAAAAAGAAGGTCGCCATGATGATGTCAAAGCCGATCATGTTGAAGAGAAACATACCCAGAGTGATACGGAATTCCTTTAGTTTAAAAAAGGATGCAATGGTGGTAAAAAAACCCTCGTAGTTCTGCTCTGTGATTTGTGTCCGCTCCTTTACACTGGATCCCGTGATAAAGAGGATACCGATAATAACCATGCCAAAGATTATACCCATTGAGAAGAATCCGTCGGCCTTCGGGAGATCTGCAAAGACAATATCCACGATAAGGCTTACGCCGGCCGCCCCGATAAGGGTGCCTATAAAGGATGAACCAAGCCGAAAGCCCGAAAGGCTTGTCCTTTCATCATAGACTTGCGTCATCTCTGCCATGAGTGACCCATAGGGAACCGCAACCACGGTAAATGCGGTATTGAAAAGGATGAAGGCAATGAGATAATAGACAAATTTCGCCATCTCTGAACCACCCGGGACATACCAGAGCAGGGCAAAACAGATACCCATGGGGATAGCCCCGAACAGGATATATGGCTTTCTCCTTCCCCACCTGGAATGGGTCTTGTCCGATATGCGACCCATGATATAGTCGGTGATGGCATCCCATGCCCTGGCCGACAGGAAGATAAAGCCGGCCTTGGCAGGAGAGACACCCCCCACATTGACGATGAACCAGAGCATGTAAAAACCTATGGAGCCGTACCCTATATTGATGGCAAGGTCGCCCACACCGTAGGCGAGTTTTTCATGTATGGGAATCACATAGCCTTTTTTCATTTAGACCTCCATTATCTGACACCCTATCATTGATGAGACCCTTTGTGAAGTAGAATTAAAAACTAGTTTTAAAACAAAACTGATTCAGCCCTGTGGGTTTTGAAGGCGGCCCATGAACAGGATGGATTTGCTGGGGTTGTGGCGTATGATAAAGAGAAAGGGGTGGTCTGCACAAAGGGTTGTGGGTGGGTCGGGCATGGATGTGAGTGTCATGATGACAGCCGTGGCCGCTGCAGCCTCTGTGCCTTCTTCATTCACCTCTACAAAGGCCTGGTGGAGAAGGGCGGAGATCATGAGGTCCCTTGATCCGTCCATGCCGGAAAAATCCGCCCCTGTGCTGAATGGGATCCTCATGCCCAGGGATTCAAGGGTCTTATCCAGACGGAAGGTGTTTTTCGACCTGAATTTGGGGATACAGACGCAAACCCTTGTCTTTTTCAGTCCATGCGTTAATCCCTCGAGGGTATCTGCATTGAGTTTGGCCTCAATGTCGCGGATGGAGTGTCTTTTTTGGGGAAGCAGTATAAACATGGAAATATTGTTTCTTTTATAAGGCAGTTCGATAACCTTGAGTTCTTTATCTTCCCTGTAATTAAAGGATTCGGTGATGGTCATCATTTCTGTGGATATCTCTTCCCCGGGTTTGGGGTAAAAGGGCAGCGTGGAGGTCTGGTCCGGGTCAAAGCCGTGCGCCCACAGGCCCTTGAAGTAAATGGCGTTTACAAGCACCATACGTGTAAAGGTGTCAATAACACCACCGGGGATCAGCCCCTTTATATGTCCATGTGTGCGGTCTTCAACCCATGTGTTGATTTTGGTCCGCTGTCCTTCTGGGTCTTTTTTGAAGTTCACCCGGTGAACCTCAGAAAGATAGTCCTCTTTTACAATACGGACAAAGCTATCAAGTAATTGATGGTTTTTTTCCGCCCAAATTGCATTGGCATTGATCATTTCGCATTTGCACGCATCAAGACAATGGTTGATGTCTTTGAATCCCTTACCCGGATTTTTGCACAGGTGAAGCACCTCTTCCATCTCGCCCAGTGTTTTTCCCCTGGCCCCGGCACTGGTCATGGCAAGGCAGACAGAGATGCTGTACGGGGAAAAAAATATATTCTTTTCTGAAAGGGCCAGTTTTTTATACAGGTCCAGGGCAAATACGGTATTGCCCCGTACCTGTGATGTTTCCGCTGCCATGCCCTGCCGGGCGAATCCTGTCGTGATAAAAACAATCAGCAACAGCCCAAGGTAAAAAAACCGTTTTCCCATGGTCAAGCACCTCTCCCGAATCATAATGCACCTCCATAAGAAAATTTTGTTTAATCATATCTTAACATAAGACCTGCCAGGAGATAACCTTTTTTATGTGTGAATCAATATACCTGGAGGATACCTTTATCGAAGGACTCGACATCAAATCGAAAAATGTGTATTTTAAAGCAGATACGACCAAGGAGATGGGCCGGCTGAAGACAGGGTCATTCTTGCCAGGAGGGAGAAGATGAAAAGGTGTTTTGTTGTTGTATTATTCATGGTTATGGCGGGATGTGCTCCAAGGTATACGCTGAATCATGCATTGCCCGAGATACCCATCAGCCTTCCGGCAGATAGTGCTGCGCATTACACGGCCCAGACAGAATGGTGGTATTACACCGGGCATTTTTATACCCCTGACAATAAACGCTATGGTTTTGAACTCACCTTTTTCAAGCGCATCACCAATGACGACCATACCCCGTGGTGGCTCGGGCGCGTCCCGGCATACTGGATAAAGGATGTGGGCATGCTTGGACATTTCGCGATTACAGATATGGATGGAAACCGTTTTGTAAGCAGCGAGATCCACAATTTTTACCATGGGTGGGATGCGGATTCCGCACATTATCATGTGTCGGTCGGCCCGTATTCTGCACAGGGGCAGGACGATGGTGCGCATCTTCTGTGTGCCGGCACAAACGGATACGAGATCGAGCTGATGCTTGTACCCCAAAAGGCCGCAGTCATGCACGGTCCCGGTGGCATAGTGAAAAAAGGGGAGGGGAATGCGAACCATTACTATTCCTATACCCGCATGTCTGTGCAGGGGACCTTGAAAAAGGAAAAAGATACAAGCCCGGTAAAGGGACAGGCATGGATGGACCACGAATACGGCACCATGAATCTCATCGGTTCACAAAAGGGATGGGACTGGTTCGGCCTGCAGATGGATGACAAGAGCGAGCTCATGATCTATTTGATCAGGGAACATGACATGATCATCAATACCTCCGGCGGCACCTATGTCTACCCGGATGGACATACCCTCTGGCTCAGGCCTTCTGATATCTCTGTCCGTACAAGCCGAACATGGCAGAGTAAAAAGACCGGCACCATCTACCCTGCAGGGTGGGAGATCACCATTACTCCCCTTGATCTCTATCTTGAGGTCCAGCCGGTCATGTTAGGACAGGAAATGAGTCTTCATCCGGTTTCATACTGGGAGGGTGCCGTTGATATCCAGGGGCAATCCGGGGGCATCAAAGTCAGTGGTCAGGGATATGTCGAACTCGTCGGGTATGATAAAGACGCATCCTTTGACAAACTGAAGATGTAGGCTGCATAAGACGTCCGGGCCGTTCATTGCTGTTTTTATCGCATACCGGAGTCCCGGGTCAGCATTTTCATTTTTGCCTTGTGAGTGCAGCTCATGCGGGTTTTGACTTTAGAGTCAATCGCAAAATTCTTGGATTGTCATTCCCGCCTGCCTGTGCGCCGCACGCAGAGAGGCGAAAGCGGGAATCCCGTATTTCAGGTACATTATGGACCCCTGTTTTCGCGCAGGGGTGACAGTCTTCAATCCTTTGTGTAGCCCGAGGGGTTTTTGGTCTGCCATTGCCAGGTATCCCGGCACATATCGATGAGTTTTTTTTGTGCTTGCCAGCCCAGCTCTGTCCTGGCAAAGGACGGGTCTGCGTAGCAGGTGGCGATATCACCGCTTCGCCTGGGTGCAATGCGGTATG
>JAYEKR010000282.1:0-7497 GCA_034661115.1 Thermodesulfobacteriota bacterium
GGTGCCATAAAAAAAGACGGGCCATCGGCCGGCGTGACCATTGTCACCTCGATCATATCCCTGCTCACCAATACCCCGGTACAAGATGACCTGGCCATGACAGGGGAGATCACACTCAGGGGTGTGGTCCTGCCAGTAGGGGGCATCAAGGAAAAGGTCCTGGCCGCAAAACGCGAGGACCTGCATCACATCATCATCCCGCGCATAAACGAAAAAGACCTGCGCGACATAGAAGGCGATGCATTAAAAGAAATGCACATCCATCTGGTGGACAATATCGACGATTGCCTGCGCATCGCCTTTCCCGGGGCATACAAGGATGAAAAGAATCCAAATACAGGGCCATGGGACAGGGAAGAAGGCCTGGCACCAGCCAATCCCTGAGCCCTCCCCGGCCCTTTCACATGGATCGGGAACATTGATTATTACCCGTTTGTAAAGTAGGGGCGAAACATCTTTCGCCCTTCCTCTCGTCATTCCTGCAAACGCTGGAATGCAACATTTCAGCCTGTTCTGGCGTTTCTGGATTCCCGCTTCCGCGGGAATGACAAGAAAGGTGCGGGAATGACGGTCTACGTTTATCGCAATAACTCGAACGGATTGAGGTCTTAGTAAACAGGTAATATCCCCTTTAAAACCCCGGCCCTTTCACATGGATCGGTTCATGCAATCTCTGACAGGCTGGCATCCACGGCGTCAAGGCTGGCACCAAGGATATCGTCCCCATGGGCCACGCCTATGAACAATGCCTCATAGGGCGAGGGTGCAAGGTATACCCCGCGTTCAAGCATGGCATGAAAAAACAGCGCATACATGGCCGCATCAGAAACAGTGACCGCCTCATAATTGTCCACCTGTCCCGGACCAAAAAAAATGGAGCCCATAGACCCTGTGTGATTGACACTTAGCGCCACCTGCCTCTTTTGCGCAATCGAGACTATTCCATCCATAAACATATTCATGTTTTTTTCAAGCCGGCCATAGGGATCCTCTCGCTTTAACACGCGCAGGGTGGCAAGCCCGGCTGCCATGGCCATGGGGTTACCTGACAGGGTGCCCGCCTGATACACCGGTCCGTCCGGGGCGAGCAGGGACATGATCTCCCTTCGGCCTCCAAAGGCACCCACTGGAAGGCCTCCGCCTATGATCTTTCCAAGGCAGGTTATATCCGGCTGTATATCCACAAGCCTCTGCATGCCTCCAAAGCAGAACCTGAAGCCGGTTATCACCTCGTCAAAGATCAGGAGTGCCCCGCATTCAAGGGTCTCCTTCCTCAGGGTCTCCAAAAAACCCTCTTTCGCCTGGATCACGCCCATATTCCCTGCCACGGGTTCAACAATGACCGCCGCGACCTCTGCACCGTGACTACGCATAAATTCAATAAAACCTTCTGTGTCATTATAAGGCAAAACTGCACTCTGTGAGACAACACTCGCCGGAACACCCGGGGTATCTGGAATCCCCAGTGTAAGGGCGCCTGACCCGGCCTTTGCCAGAAGGGAGTCCACATGTCCGTGATAACACCCCTCGAACTTGACAATAATATCCCTGCCTTTATACCCCCTTGCCAGACGGATGGCACTCATGGTGGCCTCTGTGCCAGAGCTTACAAACCGCACCTGGTCCATGGACTCAAAGGCATCACACACAATTTCAGCCATCTCGTTTTCAAGCTTTGTGGGTGCGCCATAGCTCATCCCGGTCTTTGCCTGCCCGATTACTGCATCCATTACCTCCGGATGAAGATGACCAAGTATCATGGGTCCCCAGGAAAGCACGTGATCTATGTATCTTTTTCCCTCCACATCCCATAACCAGGCCCCCTCGGCCCTTGAGATAAACCTTGGAGTCCCGCCCACCTTTCCAAAGGCCCTGACCGGGGAATTCACCCCGCCCGGGATAATCTTTTTTGCCTGCTCAAACAAAGCTGCATTTTTCATTGGTATTATCCTTTTCTCTCAGCCAGATATCAATCCTTCTCCAATATCCGCTCATAGGTATTCTGCCTTGATATAATATCTGCAACCCGGGCCTTTGCCCTTTCGGAAGGCGGTATGGTGGGGATGGTATCACCCTTGAAAAGGTCACAGACCTGCTTCAATATACGGGCGGTCGCGCCCCAGATGACGTGATCACCCGTCTCCATGTACAATATGTCGACCTCCTGCCCCATCAGGGTAATCCTCTCCTCCATCCAGGCACCTTTTTCAAAGGCCCTTGCCATGGAAAAATATACAATGGAATCAGACTCGGAATTGATCCGAAAATCATAGGGCCAGGGTATTACTCCCACAATGGGCGTAATATGGAACCCGACAATGGTTCGATAGTCATCGATACAGCCAAGGACATCCACCTGCGACGGATCAAGCCCTATCTCCTCCCGGGCCTCCCTTAAGGCGGTATCGACAATATCCCTGTCCTGAGGATCCACGGATCCTCCGGGAAAAGAGATCTCGCCCTTATGGTATTCCACCTGCATAGATCTCTTGGTCAAAAGGGTATGCATTGCCCCGTCTTTCCAGCATAAAGGCACAAGGACCGCAGATCTGCGCATATTAACAGGCAAAATAGTATTTCTGGACCTGGCGTCCAGGATCTCCCTGAGACCATAGACCTGTTCATCCCTGCTGCGTCTCATAATATCTGCATTCATCATCTTTTGAGATATAACATAAAGGGATCCTAATTAACATACTTGACCGCACGGTTTATTGCTGTTTAGTATAGGCGCATGAAGACAAAACATTTATCAGAAGAATTTATCGCCGAGACACAGGACCTCCTGGATGAGGTAGACACCCTGCTGGACACAAACATCAATGTACTGTCCTCAAAACGATGGCATGCCAGGGCCTGTAAACACCTGAAAAAACAGTTCGGGAAGAATCATCCATATCTACAGACCTTCAAGGCAATAGATTTTACCACCACCTTTTCAGACGGCGTCAATAAATCCCTTGCCGAGGACACCCATCGTCTTGGGCTTGAGGATTCCCGGTCCTTTCTCATATCTCTCATAGACGTGATAGATGCAGAAGACAACAATGCGCCTTGTCTGATGGACATGGAAAGCATCTTTGCCGAGATCAACCGTTATGTCTCTGTCAATGTTGTGGACCCCTTTACAAAGACAACGATCAATCACCGGATCTCAAGGCTTCGTGACGGTATGATCGCCGGTGATATATCCGGGGAGGAAGTCAACCATCACATGAAACATATCGGATACGTGGACCCCGCGCTTCTGGACCGCATTACCCCCATTGTGACCTGGTATTATATCCACAGAGGGGTATGATACCAAACCCGGTATTATGGAATAATCTTTTTAAGGTAGATGTAAATACAGGGTTATTACACCCCATAAAAAAAGGAGAGACATGCCAAGGATAAAAAGGGTACTTATAAGCGTTACCGATAAAAACGCAATCAGCCAATTTGCAGGGGAACTGTCCCGCATGGGTGTTGAAATCATCTCCACCGGCGGAACGGCAAGGCTCCTGGTCAAAGAAGGGATAGCAGTCACGGACATCTCTGATTTCACCGGTTTTCCTGAAATGATGGATGGACGCCTCAAGACACTGCACCCAAAAGTTCACGGGGGGCTCCTGGGCATAAGGGACAACAAGGATCATGTCAGTGCCATGGAAAAAGAAGGGATCAAGCCAATAGACATGCTGGTGGTGAATCTCTACCGTTTTGAGGAAACCATTGAAAAAGGGGCATCCCTTGATGACGCAGTAGAAAATATCGACATCGGTGGACCAGCCATGCTGCGCGCCGCATCCAAGAATTATCCTTATGTAAGCGTCATAACAGACCCTGCGGACTATGATAAGATTATCTCGGAGATGAAGGCATCTGATGGGGCTGTGAGCAAAAAGACAAATTTCAACCTGGCACGAAAGGCCTTTTCCCTCTGTGCACGCTACGACGGGGCCATATCCAACCATCTCCAGGGCATTGATGTGGAAAAGGGCGAGTTTCCCCTTACCTACACGGCACAGTATGAACGAAGGCAGACCCTTCGATACGGGGAGAATCCTCACCAGTCGGCCGCATTTTACCAGGACATTACCATTGACCAGCCCTCCATTGCCACGGCCGAACAGCTCTGGGGCAAGGAGCTCTCCTATAACAATATCATGGATGCGGATGCAGCGCTGGACCTTATCATGGAGTTTGACAACCAGGCATGCGTCATCCTGAAACACTCAAACCCGTGTGGTGCGGCGATCTCAACGGCCTCGCAGATCGAGGCATACAAAAAGGCCTTTGCAGTGGATTCCACCTCTGCCTTTGGTGGGATTGTCGGGCTGAACACCGAGTGCAGCGAGGAAACGGCAGCGGCCATCAGCAAGGTCTTTACAGAGGCGGTTATTGCACCGGGTTTTTCAAAAAAGGCATTGGAGATCCTTGAACAGAAAAAAAATGTGCGTCTCCTGAGGGTTCCTGAAATCTCCCAGGGGGCAGATGCAAAAAAACAGACCATGTACTTCCGCAGGGTTGTAGGGGGCATGCTCCTCCAGGACCGTGACCTCGGGGCCATTGACCTTGGAGAGGCCAAGGTGGTAAGCAAAAGGGGTCCAACGACAGACGAGATGGATGCGCTGAAGTTTGCATGGAAGATAGTGAAGTTTGTCAAGTCAAACGCCATTGTATATGCAAACAAGGATCAGCTTGTGGGCATAGGGGCCGGACAGATGAGCCGGGTCGATTCATCAAAGATTGCCATCCTGAAGGCCAATGATGCCAATATACCTACGAAAGGGTCAGTCATTGCCTCTGATGCCTTTTTCCCTTTCAGGGACGGGGTCGATGCAGCGGCCGCAGCAGGGGCCACTGCCGTGGTGCAGCCCGGTGGTTCCATAAGGGATGAAGAGGTGATCGATGCAGCCAATGAACACAATATGGCCATGATCTTTACCGGCATGCGCCACTTCAGGCATTAGGAATACCCATGAAAACCCTTGTAATCGGTTCAGGTGGCAGGGAGCATGCGCTTGTATGGAAAATCGCGCAAAGCCCGCTTGTGGACGAAATTTTCTGCGCACCGGGCAATGCCGGAATGGAACAAATGGCCACCTGCGTGGACATCGCTGCGGATGATATCAATGCCCTGGTGGATCTGGCAAAGGTCAAAGGTATCGACCTGAGCATTGTTGGACCGGAGGTCCCCCTTACAAAGGGCATTGTAAACACCTTTGAAGACCAGGGGCTCAGCATCTTCGGACCTTCCATGGAGGCAGCGCGACTGGAGGGGTCAAAGGCCTTTTCAAAACAGATCATGCAGGAACTCAATATCCCGACCTCTTCGTTCGGAATATTCCACGATATAAAAGAGGCCCGCGCATTTATTGCCGCTGCCCCCTTTCCCCTTGTAGTCAAGGCAGATGGTCTTGCCGCAGGAAAGGGTGTTATCGTCACAAAAAACAAGGATGAGGCCTATGATGCCATTGAAAAAATCATGGGTAAAAAGACTTTTGGCAGTGCCGGAGATACAGTGGTTATCGAGGAAAGGCTTGAAGGGCAGGAGGCCTCATTCATCGCTGTATGCGACGGGGAAACAATCATTCCCCTTGCCTCCTCGCAGGACCACAAGCGGGCCCTTGACAATGACCAGGGCCCGAACACCGGGGGCATGGGCGCGTATTCCCCGGCTCCAGTCGTAGACCAAGGCATGCATGAAAGGATCATGAACGAGGTCATCCGTCCCCTTGTCCTGGGCATGAAAAAACGCAATACCCCATACAGGGGGATCATATATGCGGGCATTATGGTCACAAACAAGGGACCCTCTGTACTCGAATTCAATGTACGGCTCGGCGACCCTGAAACACAGCCCCTGCTTATGCGGCTCAAGAGCGACATCGTGCCTGTAATGAAGGCCGTGGCAGACAAAAAGGATATATCGAGAATAAAACTGGACTGGGAAAAAGGGCCGTCTGTCTGTGTGGTCCTTGCCTCGGGCGGATATCCGGGCACCTATGAAAAATCACTGCCCATATCCGGTATAGACCGGGCCGACAATATGGGGAATATAAAAGTCTTTCATGCGGGTACTGCATCAAGAGACGGCCGTATTCTTACCTCTGGCGGCAGGGTCCTTGGTGTCACCGCAGTGGGAGATGACCTCGAGTCAACCCTGAAACGGGTGTACCAGGCAGTTGAGACAATCTCCTTTGATGGAATGTTTTATCGAAAAGATATCGCTCACAGGGCAATCAAGGGGCAAATATGAAGGTTGTAGTAGTAATGGGCTCCAAGTCAGACCTGCCAGTCATGGAGGAGAGTGCTGCCATTATAAAGGAATTCAACGTGGAGTGTGAGATGAGGATACTCTCCGCACACCGGTGCCCTCAAGAGGTCGCTGCCTTCAGTACAGGGGCCAGGGAAAGGGGTGTTGATATCATAATTGCCGGGGCGGGCATGGCGGCGCACCTTCCGGGCATTATCGCCGCATACACAACCCTGCCGGTAATAGGCGTACCCATCGATGCATCCTCGCTAAATGGTATGGACGCACTTTTAGCCATGGTGCAAATGCCCCCGGGCATACCGGTTGCCACCTCCGGTATAGGTAAGGCCGGTGCACGAAACGCAGGGCTCCTTGCCATGGAGATCCTTTCGGTCTCCAATAAAGACATGGCAGACAGGCTCAGCACATACCGCAGGGACATGAAAAACATCGTACTCGAGGCAGACAGGGCATTGCACCACGCCTGAACATGATCATTACCACCAGCATTGATGAGACCGCCCTCCTGCTCGGCCAGGGTAGAATTATCGCCTGCCCTACAGAGACCTTCTACGGCCTGTCCGCTGCCATTGACAAAGAAGACGCTCTCAAACGTATCATAGACCTCAAGGGCAGGGATTCCTCAAAGGGTATGATCGTTTTGGTCCCGGACATGGACAAGGCTCAACAACTCGCTCAAATAGACGAGTATCAAATGAAATGGCTTAAACGCCTGTGGCCCGGCCCTTTGAGCGCAGTCCTCAGGTCACGCCCGGGGGGTTCTGCCCTTGTCTGCCCTCAAGGCAGGATCGCTCTGCGTATATCATCCGATGATACAGCAAAAGAGCTGGTGAAAAAGGCAGGCCCCATCACCTCCACCTCTGCCAACCTGGCAGGTCACCGCCCCGCCGAAACCGCAGACGATATCTGCCGATCCGGCCTGAAGATCGACGCATGCCTGGACAGGGGAAAGACAAAAGGGAAACTCCCTTCAACCCTGGTGGACCTGACCGTTTGGCCACCTGTAATCCTGAGACAAGGGGCCATCCCGGAGGCAGAAATATATAAACGCGCATGAGCTGCGCTCCTGGACAAAGTACAGGCAGACATATCGATCTGCGTAATCTGTGGAATGAACTACCCCGCAGCAAGCTACGGGGTATCAAAACTTTCTAAGGGGGTAACCGTTCACGGAACGTGCTTTCCGCGTCACCCCCGCGAAGGCGGGGGTCCAGAAACGTGAATTATCTGGAACA
>JAYEKR010000283.1:0-7493 GCA_034661115.1 Thermodesulfobacteriota bacterium
CGAGAAGCCATGGCTCCTCGAAATCAAGGGTGTATGTCTTCTTGCTTTTTCCATACTCCATGGCGGCCTTTGCCTTCAGACCCCGGCCCATGAGATTGTTTTCGCTCACAGACAGGGTTCCGGTGAACCTGTCCTGGCTGGAATAGGCAATGCCGGCAGAAAACGCGCCAGTGGTGGTGTCCTCGGCATCGATCAGCAGGGACATCTCGTCATTGTCTTCAGGTAAAGGCTTTATATCCACCTTTGAAAAATATCCCAGCCTCGAAAGATTGGCCTTGCTTTTCTTGATGGCACTGGAGGAAAACAGGTCGGTCTCCTGGAGCTTGAGCTCCCTGCGGATCACATTATCCCTTGTCTTTATGTTTCCCCGGATACGGATCTCGTCAATATGGACAGGATTGTTTTTGTTGATTTCAAGCACGATAGAAACCCGGTCATCCTGTATGGAGGTCCGGGGGGTAATCTGTACATAGGCATATCCTTCATCCATATATATGTCCCGGAGATTCTCCATCGCGAAATGGACCTCTTTGTTGCTCATCACCGCGCCGGGCTCAAGGCCAATGACCTTTATGAGCTCTTGCCTGTCCCTTATCAGGTCACCCTTTATATCGATCTCCCCTATATGATAAAGGGGACCCTCATCTATGGGGATGGTGATAAAGATACCTGTATCATCGTCTATCTCTATCAGGGGTCTGCCGACCCGTACATTGATATAACCATTATCCCCGTAAAACTGTTCAATACGCAAAAGGTCAGTGTCCAGGGCTGTATCCATATAAGCCCCTGTATGGGTAAATACACCGAACCACCAGCGGTTCTTTGTCCGCATGATCTTTTTGATCTTCTTTGCTTTGATGTGTTCGTTGCCGTCAAAGCTGACCTCTTTGACAAAGAGACGTTTGTTTTCCTGGATATCAAAGGCCAGGACAATGCCGCCCTCAATGGGTTCCCTTTTTTCACTGACCTCTACTGAATAATAGCCCTTTTCCTCATAGAGTGCCTGGATGCGGTCAATACTTGTCTTGAGCACCCTTGTATTGAGTATGTCAAAGGTCTTGAGCCCGATGGTCTCAATGATCTCCTTGTCTTTGATTTTTTTGTTTCCCTCTACCTCAATTTTGATGATAACCGGGTATTCACGGACATCGAAGGTCACGATCCCCTCTTCAAAGGAGGCCGTGCAGTTCTCAAAATATCCCATGGAATATATCCCCTGGATATCTTGCTTGATGATTTCTTTGTGAAGTATCCAGCCCGGGGCGATCTTTATCTTAAAACGTACTGCCTCCGGCATGATGCGTCTGATACCCTGTATCTGGACTTCTTTTATAACGCAGATGTCCATCCTGCGCAGATAGCCGTCAGCAGCGGCCAGTATGGTTGTCGCGCTGAAGGCATTGCCTTTGGAATCTGTGACAATATATATATCTCCTTTATGCTCAAGAGACAGACTCACGGGTGCATCCTTTTTCACAGAGATACACGGCACGTCTTTGAGTACACCGGCCAGGTCCTCGTTCGTGCACCTGTAGCTTATCTGGGCGCCCAATAATACGGATGGCATCATGACAAGACATATTGCGGTGATAAACCATCTATGGATGATATGGTTCAAGCAGTCCTCCTTTTAGTTCAACAATGCGGTCCATGGTCTGCGCCATCAAAGGGTTGTGGGTTACGATGATCATGGTAATCTCATGATCATGCCTGATCCTTTCCAGGAGTCGTATAACCTCTGACCCGGTATCCGGATCCAGGTTGCCGGTAGGTTCGTCCGCAAGGAGAACCGTGGGGGACATCATGAGTGCCCTTGCAACGGCAACCCTCTGCTGTTCACCTCCGGAGAGTTCTGAGGGTTTGTGGGTTATGCGGTGATCTAGCCCTACATCATGCAGCAGGTCAAGTGCCTTCTGCCGGGTCAGTGTTGATCTCTTCGTAGACACAAGGGAGGGCATCATGACGTTTTCAAATGCCGTGAACTCAGGCATCAGAAAATGAAACTGGAAGACAAAGCCGATGGATCGGTTTCTGAATGCGGCCTTTGCCCTTTCATCCATGGTACATATATCCCTGTCTTGGTGATAGATCCTGCCGCTGTCCACCCTGTCCAGGCCGCCTATCAGATGCAGCAATGTGCTCTTGCCTGTCCCTGATGCACCCATGATGGAAAGACCCTCACCCCTTTTTACCTCCAGGTCTATTGCCTCCAGGACCTCAATGGTTTCGTGGCCCTTTTTAAAAGATTTTTTGAGAGACTCCACGCGGATGATTGTATCATTCCCCATAGCGCATCGCCTCCACTGGATCCTGTGCAGCGGCCTGTCTGGCCGGGTAGATCGTGGAAATAAAAGACAGTCCCAGAGAGGCCATGGCAATGGCACAGACCTCCTGCGGTCTTATCCGGGTCGGCAGGCCCGTGATGTAATATACATCCTTGGGCATGATCTCTGTATTAAATGCATATTCAACAAAAGAGATAATGGGATTGAGGTTATGGGCCAGGCCCAGCCCAAGCACAACACCGACCACTGTGCCTGTTACCCCGATCACCATACCCATATAGATGAATATCTCCAGGATCTGAGCGGTGGTGGCGCCCATGGATTTCAATATGGCAATGTCCCTTTTTTTGTCCATGACAAGCATGATGAGGGTAGAAATGATGCTGAATCCTGCCACAAGACAGATAAAGAGCAGGATGATGAACATCACTGTCTTTTCCATCTTGAGCGCGGAAAACAGGCTCTTGTTCATGTCTTTCCATGTCTTGGCCCAAAACAGCGGCCCCAGACTGTCTGTCAGCCTTTCAGCGGTCTGCTCTGCAGCATAGATATCTTTGACCTTTATCTCTATTCCGGAGGGGACCTCTTTCATGAATAGTTCTTTGGCCGCGTCAAGAGAGATATAGACCATATTGCTGTCATATTCATACATGCCGGTGGAAAACAGCCCCCTTACGATAAACCCTCTTGACTTGGGGATCATACCCAAAGGGGTTATGGTTCCGGCAGGAGAAATAATGGAAACCGTGTCGCCCACCATGATGCCGGATTGAAGGGCCAGCTCCGAACCCACTAATATGCCGGAGTCGTCGAGATCCTCAAAAGACCCTTGTGTCATGATATCCCTGATGCGGATAACGCTGGGCGCGCTCTTTGTATCAATCCCCCTTATTACCACCCCGCTGAAAGAGGCAGCAGCGGAGATCAGCCCCTGAGAGAGAATAAAGGGACTTGCCCCTGACACCTCCGGGTCATCGAGAATTTTCTCAATAATCCGTCCTGTCTCTCCTATACCATCATCGTAGGTCGATACGATGATATGGGACTGGGTCCCCAGAATCTTGGTCTGGATATCCTCTTCAAAGCCGTTCATCACGGAAAGCACGACAATCAGGGCCGTGACACCGATGGCGATGCCAAAGATGGAAAGCCCGGAGGTGAAGCCGATAAACCCCTGGCTCTTCTTTGACCTGAGGTATTTTCTGGCAACAAAGAGTTCGAATCTCAGGACAATTCTCCCTTTCGAAGCAAAGGGAACAGGATGACGTCCTTTATGGAAGGACTGTCGGTCAGCAGCATGATGAGCCGGTCAATACCGATGCCTTGACCTGCAGCAGGGGGCATGCCATATTCAAGTGCACGTATATAATCCTCGTCTATCTGCGAGGGGCTGTCCTTCTGGTCCATCTGTGCGATGAACCTGCCTTTCTGGTCAACAGGGTCATTGAGCTCACTGAATGCGTTTGCGATCTCGCGGCCCGCGATAAAAAGCTCAAACCTGTCCACCAAAGAGGGGTCCTCATTATTTTTTCGTGACAGTGGGGAGATCTCTATGGGATAGGCTGTAATAAATACCGGCCCGACAAGGCTTTGTTCTGTTGTTTCCTCAAAAATCATGGATTGCAGTTCACCCAGGGATTCTTCTCCCTGGAGGTCAATCCCCAAACCCCGGGCATAGGCAAAGGCCTTACCCCGGTCTTCCAGGACCTCTCCGGGCACCTCTCCTATCTCGATGGTCGCTGCCTTCATTGTATAACGCTGCCACGGTGCCGCCAGTTCGAGTTCCTGCCCCTGGTATGTTATCGATGTCGTCCCAAGCACATGCAGGGCGGCCTTTGAGATCATGTCCTCGGTGAAATCCATGAGATCGGTATAATCCGCATATGCCATATAAAATTCCATCATGGTGAATTCAGGGTTGTGCCTGGTGGAGATCCCCTCATTGCGGAAATTACGATTGATCTCATAGACCCTTTCAAAACCCCCGACAAGGAGGCGTTTAAGATACAGCTCCGGCGCGACCCTCATAAAAAGATCCATATCAAGGGCATTGTGATAGGTCTCAAAGGGCTGTGCCGTGGCACCGCCCGCTATGGTCTGCATCATGGGTGTTTCCACCTCGAGAAACCCCTGTTCATCCATGTACTTCCTTAAAAAACTTACAACCCTTGTCCTGGTTACAAATGTCTCTTTGACCCCCGGAGAGATAGTAAGGTCCACATATCTCTGCCTGTAGCGGGTCTCCACATCCTTGAGTCCATGCCATTTTTCAGGTAAAGGCCGAAAGGATTTCGAAAGCAGTTCAAAACCCTGGACATACACGCTCAGCTCCCCTGTCCTGGTCCGGGCCGGGGTGCCCCACAGCCCGATAATATCCCCTATATCGAGTTTTTTGAACAGGGCATAGGCCGCATCCCCCAGCCTGCTTTTCTCAAAAAAGCCCTGGAGCCTGCCGGATGTGTCCTGAAAATGCATGAATGAGGCCTTGCCGAATTTACGTATGGCCACGATACGGCCTGCAAGGTGAGCAATCTCAGTTATTTCCTTGAGCTCCTCTTGCTCCTTTGTACCGTAGCGTTCGACAAATCCCTGAACAGGGGTGTCCTTTTTATAGGTATTGGGGAAATGCTCCACCCCCATCTCTTCCTTGAGCATGTCAAATTTCGCCATGCGTTGTTTTATAAGGCGGTTAGTGTCGTCCAAAATTTTTCTCCCAAAAGATGAAATCGTTGGCATATATAGAAGATTTTATTATTTTAGTCAATAAGCCTGTTTCCGGTCAATATCTTTATATGGAAGAAAAAAAGGGTAACCATTCACGGAACGTTGAAATTGGAAATTGGAAATTTGGCCTTTATGCTTTTGTACTGTTGACGAACGCATTCAATTTTGGCCCGAGTTTTTTCAACTATTGCTTTGTATTCTATTGCTCTTGACTCAGATAAAGGTTTTCTTTTGATGAGTTTTCGCAACCATGATTTGGTTTCTTCAAGTGAACCTCTTGAATATAGATAAAACTTTTTCCTGTCAGCGGGAGTATACCGACCATAGCCTTCCGCTATATTTGCGGCTATGCTGTCGGAAGATCGTATTATCTGATAGCCCACAGTGTTTTTGAACCTTTTTGTTCCACTTATCAAAATCGTGCCAGACCATATCTGATAACGCTTCTGCCAGTTTGTAAACATCCAGCTCGTAAACTCGTTTCATTTCTCCCCAATTTCTAATTTCTAATTTCCAATTTCAAGCCGTGAACGGCTACAAAAAAGAACACCACCACAGTCATTCCCGCCTGCGAAGTGCGTCGCACGCAGACAGGAACAGGAATGACTGTGGTGATGTTCCTGTCTTTTTCATATAACATTCTGGCCTGTATGCGGGCAACCCCCTTAAGGGAGGTTGCCCGCGTTTACAGCCTGTTTTCAGACCTTATCCTTGATGGTCATTGTGGCCATGCAGGCGGCGTTTACGATCGG
Organism: Thermodesulfobacteriota bacterium; assembly: GCA_034661115.1. GTDB lineage: Bacteria > Desulfobacterota > Desulfomonilia > UBA1062 > UBA1062 > JAYEKR01. Next base: position 5,765 of record JAYEKR010000283.1, read on the forward strand.
ATATACGAGAGGCGATGAGGTAAGTGCAGGATGCGTGCCCATCTGGAATTTCACGATATCGTCCACGGTCATACGGTGCAAAATGCACGCACTGAGCACATTGACCATCTCTCCTGTGGACTTGCCTCCGGAGATTGCACCGCCCAGAATCACACCGGTATTCCTGGCAAAAACAAGCTTGACCTTAAGCGGCTTGGAATCGGGCATACCCAAAGGATGTGTATCAGGGGCCTGTGCCCTGCCTATCACGATATCCATACCATTTTCTTCTGCCATCCTTTCGGTGAGTCCTGCCACGCCAAAGGCCCTGCCATTGATTACCGTGGCAAATACGCTTATAACACCGCAGTTATGGTGTGTGGGCGAAAACAGGTTCGCACCTGCGATCCTGGCCTCGGAGGTGGCCACTGAGGCCAGCATCACACCGGAGGGCTTGCCGTCAAAAAAGGATTCCCTGGCGGCACAGTCCCCGCATGCAAAGACATTGCTGTCTGTGAGGGTGCGCATATACCTGTCAACACGAATACCCTTCCTGAATCCAAGTTCGAGCCCTGCCTTGTCCGCCAGGCCAGTGCTGGGAATCGCACCTATACCCAAAATCACCAGGTCTGCCTTGAGTTCTTTGCCGCTGGCAAGAGTTATGGACTCTACTGCATCCGCGCCATTAATGGATACGACCCTTTCATTGGCCATCACCTTGACCCCGGCCTCTTCCAGCTTGGCCTGGGCCTCGTCACAATATTCATTATCCATGGCCATCTGCAGGCAGCGCGGCAGCATCTCGACCACGGTCACGCTTACATCCCTGCCCTTTCTGCACTCGTCGGCAAACTCCATACCAATGAAACCACCTCCGATAATCACGATATCCCTGGCAGCATCTACCTTTCCAAGTAGACCTTTGAGATAATCAAATTCCTTTTTTACAGCAAATACGTTTTCCTTATCCACACCTGGAAGGGGCGGGACAATGGGGACAGAACCGGTGGCAAAGACCAGCTTGTCATATTCAATGGGCTCATTATCCTTGAGTGTTACAATCTTTTTTTCCCTGTCCACATCAACGGCCTCGTCTGTTATCCGTTCTATGTCGTTTGCCTCCAGCAGACCGTCAGGTACAACATTGTTTTCCGGCCCACCCACCGTGCCATAGATATAGGGGATGCCGCACGGGATAAGCACTGTGCCTTCCTTTCTAATCAGCACCACCTTTTTGTCCGGATAATGTCTCCGGCAACTAATCCCCGCGGTAATGCCTGAAAGCCCACCCAATACAACCACATCTGCCTTTTTCATCCTTTAACCTCCCTGATTTCTTTTTTCCACAACTGAACAATGGGACAGCATATTCAGTACTTGCTTTTCATGAAATGCCCTCCAGTACATTGATGTATGTCAATGTACTGGTATACCTGCCATAAACAGACCATCAGGACATTGATATAAATCAACGTGGAGTGTATCCAGGTTGTGGATCATGGGTATCCAGTAGGGCCACGATGCATCGTGGCCCTACTGGATAGTACAAAAACAAAGGGTAACCATTCACGGAACGTTGAAATTGGAACATTGGCCTTTATGCTTTTGTACTGTTGACGAACACATTCAATTTTGGCCCGAGTTTTTCAACTATTGCTTTGTATTCTATTGCTCTTGACTCAGATAAAGATTTTCTTCTGATGAGTTTTCGCAACCATGATTTGGTTTCTTCAAGTGAACGGCTACTATA
>JAYEKR010000284.1:0-20000 GCA_034661115.1 Thermodesulfobacteriota bacterium
CCTTTATGCTTTTGTACTGTTGACGAACGCATTCAATTTTGGCCCGAGTTTTTCAACTATTGCTTTGTATTCTATTGCTCTTGACTCAGATAAAGATTTTCTTCTGATGAGTTTTCGCAACCATGATGAAGATCGTATTATCTGATAGCCCACAGTGTTTTGAACCTTTTTGTTCCACTTATCAAAATCGTGCCAGACCATATCTGATAATGCTTCTGCCAGTTTGTAAACATCCAGCTCGTAAACTCGTTTCCGTTCTCCCCAATTTCTAATTTCTAATTTCAAGCCGTGAACGGCTACATAAAATTTAATATATAAAAATCCTGCACATTTCGTATCGCCTTTCAATTGATTAGAGTAATCTGCGAAATCTGTGGATTAAAGAAGGAAGGCCGATGAGGCCTATCTGCATGGTAGCCCACGCGTATATTTGGCTTGACTCATACAAAGGCTTTTTCTATAGTCCGCATGATTTAATCAAGGTACACTAGGGGAAAATATGCCAAAGAGAGATGATATCCACAAGATAATGATTATCGGTTCAGGTCCGATCGTGATCGGGCAGGGCTGTGAATTTGATTATTCCGGGACCCAGGCGTGCAAGGCGCTCAAAGAGATGGGTTATGAGATCGTGCTGGTAAACTCCAATCCGGCCACGATTATGACCGATCCCGAAACCGCTGATCACACATATATTGAACCCCTTGATGTCAAGAGTCTGACCGGGATCATTGCCGGTGAACGGCCTGATGCCATCCTGCCTAATTTGGGAGGGCAGTCCGGCCTCAACCTTACGGCTGAACTGGACAAGGCCGGGGTACTCGATGAATACAAGGTAAAGGTGATAGGGGTCCACCTCGATGTCATCGAGCGGGGTGAAGACCGCATCGCCTTTAAAGAGACCATGAACAGGCTCGGGATTGATATCCCGCAGAGCGATCCGGCATATACCATAGAGGAGGCCGAGGCAATCGCAGACAGGATTGGTTTTCCTGTTGTGGTCCGGCCTGCCTATACCCTTGGTGGTACCGGAGGCGGACTGGTATATAATATGGAAGAACTCAGGGCTGTGACTGGCCGCGGTCTCTCGGTCAGCATGGTTGGTCAGGTGCTCATAGAGGAGTCTGTCCTGGGATGGGAGGAACTGGAACTCGAGGTGGTCAGGGACGCCAGGAATGCCATGATCACGGTATGTTTTATTGAGAATGTGGACCCCATGGGTGTGCATACCGGTGATTCCTTTTGTACTGCCCCCATGATGACCATCAGCCAGGGGCTTATGTCACGTCTGCAGGAACAGGCATACACCATTGTTGAGGCCATCGAAGTCATTGGAGGTACCAATGTACAATTTGCGCATGACCCGGTCACCGATAGAATAGTGGTGATCGAGATCAATCCGCGAACCTCGCGATCCTCGGCCCTGGCCTCCAAGGCCACAGGGTTTCCGATCGCCCTGATTTCTTCCAAACTGGCCGCTGGTATGACTCTCGACGAAATACCATACTGGAAAGAGGGCTCTCTTGATAGATACTCACCATCAGGAGACTATGTGGTGGTCAAGTTTGCACGCTGGGCCTTTGAAAAATTCAAGGGTGTCCAGGACATCCTTGGCACACAGATGCGTGCAGTGGGCGAGGTAATGAGTATTGGTAAGACCTATAAGGAGGCCCTGCAGAAGGCCATACGTTCTCTGGAAACAGGCCGGTACGGGCTGGGTTTTGCCTCGGGATTTCATGAAATGGATCTAAAGCAATTGATGGACCTTTTGTCGGAACCGTCCAGTGAGCGCCAGTTTATCATGTATGAGGCCCTGCGCAAAGGGGCCAGTGTGGATGACCTGGTTAAAAAGACCAGTATCAAGGCCTGGTTTATCGAACAGATGAATGAATTGGTCGAGCTTGAAGAGGAGATCCTTGCCTTCAAGGGACAGAAACTACCGGATGATCTGCTCGTCAGGGCAAAAAAAGACGGATTTAGCGATCAATATCTGTCCATGCTCCTGGGATGCATGGAAGAGGATATTTGCAAACATCGGTCCAGTCTGGGATGTGTGCATGTCTGGGAGGCGGTTCCGGTCAGCGGGGTAGATGACGCATCCTATTATTACTCCACGTATAACGGTATAAATCAGGTTGAGGTATCAGACCGTCCGAAGATTATGGTGCTGGGCGGCGGACCCAATCGTATCGGGCAGGGCATAGAGTTTGACTATTGCTGTGTGCATGCGAGCCTGACTATCCGCGAGATGGGATATGAATCCATCATGGTCAATTGTAATCCCGAGACCGTGTCCACGGACTACGATACATCGGATAAGCTCTATTTTGAGCCACTGACTGTTGAAGATGTGTTTGCCATCTATGAAAAGGAAAGGCCGGAAGGCATGATCGTGCAGTTCGGTGGGCAGACACCCTTGAATATAGCTACCCAGTTGGAAAGGATGGGTGTGCAGATCCTGGGCACATCTCCGGACACCATCGACCTGGCCGAGGACCGTGAGCGTTTTAAACAGATGATGAATAAGCTGGATATACCCATGCCTGCGTCCGGAATGGCCAGTACACTGGAACAGGGTCTCGAGATTGCCGAAAGGATCGGTTATCCCCTTATGGTAAGACCCTCTTATGTACTGGGCGGCAGGGGAATGGAGGTGGTCCATGACGAGGAGATGCTCAGGGAATATCTCCTGTCTGCGGTCGATGTGACCCCTGACCGTCCGATCCTGATCGATAAGTTTCTGGACAATGCCATAGAGGCGGAGGCGGATGCCGTCTCAGATGGAAAAGAGGCATTTGTGCCTGCGGTCATGGAACATATTGAACTGGCCGGTGTGCATTCCGGGGACTCGGCCTGTGTTATCCCGCCCATCAATATACCGTCACGGCATCTTGATACAATCAATGAATACACGCGTCGTATTGCCGTTGAGATGGGTGTGTCAGGGTTGATGAATATACAATATGCCATCCATGATGACATGGTCTATATCCTGGAGGCAAATCCGCGTGCATCAAGAACCGTGCCCCTGGTTTCCAAAGTCTGTGATATCCAGATGGTCAGGGCGGCAACCCGGGTCATCCTCGGCAAGACCATAAAGGCAGTAGGGCTGAAGCCACGCGTATTCAAACACTTCGGGGTCAAGGAGGCGGTATTCCCCTTCAATATGTTTTCTGAGGTGGATCCCCTGCTGGGGCCTGAGATGCGTTCTACGGGAGAGGTCCTGGGGCTTGCCCGGTCGTTCGGCATGGCCTATTACAAGGCCCAGCAGGCAGCCAAGCAGATATTGCCGATCAGCGGATGTGTTCTGCTGACGGTTTCATCCAATGAGCGGCTCGCGGTGCTGGAGGTTGCCAGGCTTTTCAGGGATCTGGGTTTTGTTATCTTTGCCACCAAGGGTACTCATCGTTTTCTTGGCGAACACGATATTTGTTCACAGAAGGTGCTTAAACTGCATGAAGGCAGGCCCAATATTGTGGATGGGATCAAGAATAACGAATATGATCTGGTTATCAACACCCCCAGCGGCAAACTCAGCAGTCACGATGATTCATATATTCGCAAGGCTGCAATCCGTTATGGTATCCCCTATATAACCACACTGGCCGCAGCTACTGCCGCAGCCAGGGGGATCGAGGCCTGCCGGATGGGTAAGGACACAGCGACAACACTCCAGTCCTATCACAGGGGGATCGAAGACCAGGTAGAATAAGGACAAAAGGGCAACAGGGCTTGTCCCTGCCCTGCGGATAAAAGCCCAGCCATTGCTCCAGGGTTGATGCCCGTGGTTTAGATAGCAGGTCTGTGATTTTCCAAATCATCAGGTTGTCATACTCAATGTTCACGGCGGGTTTCCTGTTTCGATCTGCACTGTTCGAGTCAATTCACTTTGCCGACCCACATGCCCGAATTTGTTCAATGGTCCAATCTTCATTGTTCTCTAACCGTTGAACCGTGAACCGTGAACCCTTGAACCTGATGAGTCACGTGATTTTTCCCAGTATTTTTTGAACATCTGGGATGTTTGCATGGGCAATAATGAATGAACATTCATTTTCCCTTGACCTGGATTTTTTCTTTGGATATAGGTATCATTGTATCTTTAAGATAAAAATTGTAAGGGAGGCGTTTTATGGCAGAAGAAACAAAGGATTTTGGTGAACAGGTTTTTCCGGTACCACCAAAGGTAAGGGAAAAAGCGTTTATCAAGAGCAAGGAAGAGTATGAAAAGATGTACAAGGAGTCCATTGAAGATCCCCAGGGTTTCTGGAACAAGCAGGCCGACAGGCTTGATTGGTTCAGCAAGGGATGGGATAAGGACAAGGTCATGGACTACTCCTTCAGTGGTGATGTCTATGTGAAGTTTTTTGAGGGCGGAAAGCTCAATGTGAGCTACAACTGCCTTGACAGGCATATGAAGGATGGCAAAAAGAACAAGGCCGCCATCATATGGGAGGGAAACAATCCCGCAGACAACAAGACATTTACCTATGCGGACATGTATCGCGAGGTAAACAAGTTTGCCAATGTCCTTAAGAAAAACGGTGTAAAAAAGGGCGATCGTGTAGCCCTCTATCTGCCCATGATCCCTGAGCTTGCCATCTCCATGCTGGCATGTACCAGGCTCGGCGCCATCCATACCATCGTATTCGGTGGATTTTCTGCTGAGGCGCTCAGAGACCGCATCAATGATTGTGGGGCAGAGATCGTGGTTACCTGTGACGGCACCTACAGGGGCGCAAAGGCCGTTCCCCAGAAGGCCAATGCCGATAAGGCCGTCAGCGGTGCGCCTGGCATAAGAAAACAGATTGTTGTAAAGAATACCGGCACCGAGTGTGACTGGGATGACTCCAGGGATCTCTGGTGGCACGATGAGATGGCAAATGCGCCCTTTTATTGCAAACCCGAGGAAATGGATGCAGAGGATCCCCTGTTTATCCTCTATACCTCCGGTTCAACCGGAAAGCCCAAGGGCGTTGTACATACAACCGGCGGTTACCTTCTTTTTGCCGCAATGACCCATCAGCTGGTATTTGACTGTCATGATGAGGATATCTACTGGTGCACCGCAGACATCGGATGGGTAACAGGGCATTCCTACATCGTCTATGGGCCTTTGGCAAACGGTGCGACTTCGGTCATGTTCGAGGGTGTGCCCAGCTATCCCGGATACGATCGTTTCTGGGCAGTGGTTGAAAAATATAATATTGATATATTCTATACCGCCCCTACCGCTATACGCGCGGTTGCAAAAGAGGGTGACAAGTGGGTCAAGAATCATGATATTTCCTCTCTGCGCATACTTGGGTCTGTGGGAGAACCGCTGAATCCAGAGGCATGGAGATGGTATTATGATCTCATCGGCCGCGGCGAGTGCACGATTGTCGATACATGGTGGCAGACCGAGACAGGCGGCATTATGATTACCCCGCTTCCCGGTGCCATTGATATCAAGCCTGCAAAGGCTACGGTCCCCTTCTTTGGTGTTGAGCCGGTCATCCTTGATGATGAAGGCAATGAGGTCAAGGGTGCTGGAAAGGGCAACCTTATGATGAAGAGGCCATGGCCCGGCATGATGAGGACCGTGTGGAAGGATCCCGATAGATTCAAGGAGACCTATTTTTCACAGTTTGATGGGTATTATTTCAGCGGTGACGGATGCACGAGGGATGACCTTGGATACTACAAGATCACGGGTCGCGTTGATGATGTTATCAATGTCTCCGGTCACCGTATGGGAACTGCCGAGGTGGAAAGTGCCCTGGTCTCTTACCAGGATGTCGCCGAGGCCGCTGTTGTCGGGTTCCCGCATGATATCAAGGGTCAGGGCATCTTTGCCTATGTTACCCTGAATACAGGCGTGGAAAAGACAGATGCACTCAAAAAGACCCTTGTCAAGCACGTAAGGACCGAGATCGGGCCGATAGCTTCCCCTGATCAGATTCTGTGGGCGGATGCACTGCCCAAGACAAGGTCCGGCAAGATCATGAGAAGGGTTCTGAGAAAGGTCGCTGCATCTGATTTTTCTGATTTCGGTGATACCTCTACACTGTCAGACCCCTCTGTAGTGGATACCTTGGTCGAAGAGAGAAAAAAGATCTAGGTCCAAGTGAAAACAAACAGGGGGGGTCTTTCCCCCCCCTGTTTGTTTAAGGTCTGGAGAAGGGGTATGTTTTTGTGAGGGCTGAGACTAAATATCGGATGATTCTTGATGCCGCAAAGGTCGTTTTTGCGCAGAGTGGGTTTTATAACTCCAAAGTGTCGGAGATAGCAAGAGAGGCCCATGTTGCAGATGGGACCATCTATCTGTATTTCAAGAACAAGGATGATATACTGATATCCCTTTTCGAAGAGGAGCTTAAGCGTATTATAGGGCTTGTCAAAGAGGCCATCAACGACATCGATGATCCATCTGAGAAGCTGAGGGTCTTCTGCAGGACCCATATGACGATTATTGAATCAGACCGATGTCTGGCAGAGGTGATTCAGGTCGAGCTAAGGCAGTCAAATAAGTTTATGAGAGAGTACAAGAACCGGTGTTTCCTTTCGTATCTGAATACCATAAGTGAAATTATCTTCCAAGGCCAGGAACAGGGTATTTTCAGGCTTGATCTGAAACCGGATATTGCCGCACGGGTTATCTTCGGATCCCTGGATGAACTGTCCAATTATCTGGTCACTGGAAGGCGCAAACGGTTTGATGTCCAGGATGTGTCCGGTGTTGTGGCTGATTTTTTTCTCAAGGGGATTGTCGTGGACGCGGATGGGGCATGAGGATGCAGGTCTTTACAGGCGAGCAGGTTTTTTTTAATGGTGTCAATGGTTTGTCTTATGGTAAACTAAGGTATTGCGATATGCCGGATGTAGCAAAAAAGGCAATGATGCCAAAATAAAGCAAGGAGGATTAAGGTGAATACAGTTGTATGTATAAAACAGGTGCCTGATACCGAAACCCTGATAAAGGTTAACGGCGATGGTACAGGGATTGTCGAGGACGGTGTAAAATGGGTGATGTCTCCTTATGATGAGTATGGGGTTGAAGAGGCATTGCAGCAGAAGGAAAAGCTCAAGGCCGGCAAGGTGACCCTCGTGTCTTTTGGACCCGACAGGGTTATCAGTGCTATCCGTACAGGGCTTGCCATGGGTGCAGATATGGCAGTACATATCAAGGATGAGGCCGCTTATGCAAAGGCGGATTCTTTTGCCACGGCAGGTATTCTTGCCGCAGCCATAAAGGATCTGGAGTATGATGCTGTCTTTATGGGCAAACAGGCGATTGACGATGATTCCGGCCAGGTCCCGGCCATGCTTGGAGAGATTCTGGGAATCCCTGTCGTCACGCAGGTGATTAAAATTGAGGTCTCTGGCGACAAGGCAACTGTGACCAGAGAGGTCGAGGGTGGACATGCTATACTGGAGGTCACCCTTCCTGCTGTATTCTCCGCACAAAAGGGACTTAATGAGCCCAGGTATGCATCCCTTCCGGGAATCATGAAGGCCAAGAAAAAGCCTGTTGATGTGAAGAGTGTTTCTGATCTTGGTGTGGATGCAGCACCTATGAGTGTTGTCAAGTCCATGAGTCTTCCTCCGGCACGCGAGGCAGGAAAAATTATAGAGGGCGACGATGCGGAGACAAAGGCAGCGGCGTTGGCCAAGGCTTTGCACGAGGAAGCAAAGGTTATCTAATACCAGGAGGGAAATGACATGCCAGGAACATTAATATATGCAGAGGTACAAGGTGGTGAAATAAAGAAGGGGTCCTTTGAGATTGCAGGAAAGGCCAAAGAATTTGGTTCAGAGGTCTCTGCATGCATCATCGGAAGTGGTGTTGAGTCTCTTGCTCCGGAGCTTGCAAAATACGGGGTAGACAAGATCTATGTCGTGGACGCACCGGAGTTTGAGAACTATGTGACAGAGGCCTTTGTACAGGCCTTTGTGCAGGTGGCCCAGCAGGTGAAACCGGATATTATCCTCGCCAGTGCTACGGCTCAGGGTAAGGACTTTGTCCCTGCCATTGCCGCAAGGCTCAAGGTGGGGGCAATATCCGACTGCGTTGACCTTACCAAAGACGGCGACAACCTTGTTGCCAAGAGGCCAGTATATGCAGGTAAAGCCTATGTCAATGTAGAGGCTACAGGGGATACAAAGATACTGGGCATAAGGCCGAATTCTTTTGCCGTAGCCGAGAACGCAGGCGCAGGTGCAGTGGAAAAGGTATCCGTGGACCTGGATTCTGAAAAGATCAAGGTTGTTGTCAATGCCGTTGAGATCGCAGAGTCGGATGAGCCGGATCAGACCGAGGCAGAGATTATTGTCTCCGGTGGAAGAGGTATGAAGGACGCTGAGAGTTTTGCCATGCTGGAAAAGCTTGCCAAGGTATTGGGACCAGGATCAACCACTGGCGCATCCAGGGCAGCAGTGGATGCCGGATGGAGAGATCATGCCTATCAGGTTGGACAGACCGGTAAGACGGTAAGCCCTAATCTTTACATTGCATGCGGTATTTCCGGTGCTATTCAGCATCTGGCTGGAATGGGGACATCAAAGGTTATCGTTGCCATAAACAAGGATGGTGACGCGCCCATATTCTCAAAGGCCGACTATGGTGTTGTGGATGACCTGTTCAATGTGGTTCCTCCATTTACCCAGGAAGTGGAAAAGGTTAAATAGATCTTTTTGATGACGGGGCCTGTTGCCCCGTCATAGTATATATGATTCAGGGGGGGATATGCATACAACAGAGGAGATAACCAGGGAAATATTCTGGAATGTAAAAGGCACTGGTTTTCCGGTTGCAGAGGTATTAACCTATCTCTTTGCGCTGGTAGCCATTGCCTTTTTCTTCGTGGCTCTAAAAAAGTCCGGATTTTTCAACCGTTTCAAGATGTGGAAACTGGGGACTGGATCCGAGGTGGACAGGGTCGATAATCCATGGTCAAGGTTCTGGTTTGCTTGTGGGGATGTATTTGTGCACCGGAAGATATTGAGAGAACCTTACCAGGGGATCTTCCATATCTTTATCTTCTGGGGTTTTGTCCTGCTGTTTATCGGCGCGGGCATTGATTTTCTCCAGGTGGATATCATATATCCCATCTGGCACGTGCATTTTATGGATAACAATGTCTACCTCAGCTATTCCGTGATTACGGATACAGCTGGGCTGCTTGTGCTCATCGGCGTATTGATGGCCCTGGCCAGGAGATACATGTTCATGCCTGACTGGCTGGACAATAAGGCAGAGGATACATTCATCCTCTGGTATATCCTTGTCATAATCATTACAGGGTTTATGGTTGAAGGCCTCCGTATGCAGGCGACAGAGCTGCAGCCGGGTGATCCGATGAACGCCTATGTCTGGTTTTCCTATATGGGAAGGATCTTTGCATTGCCATTTGCCTCAATGAGTGTGGCTGCGCTTGAGACCACGCACCTGGTTACGTGGTGGGCGCATCTCTTTATTACCATGAGCTTTATTGCGTATATCGGTTATTCCAAGCTCTTGCACATGTTCACAACCCCGGTAAGCATCTTTTTGCGTTCCACAACCGACCAGCCTCCGATCAAGGTTATGCCGCCGGATATGTTCGAAACCGCAGAGACCTTTGGTATCCATAACTTGGAAGAGTATTCCTGGAAGGACCTTTTTGATACAGAGTCATGTATGCGGTGCGGGCGTTGTGTAGAGGCATGTCCTGCATTCCAGACAGACAAACCATTGAAACCCAGGGATGTGATACAGGATCTTCGGACCCATCTGGAGGAAAAATCCAAACTTGCCCTGGATGCCGACGGCGTGGCACATATCATACCGGACGAAGAGTACGAGGGCCCGGCCCTTATTGGCGATATCCTGGGCAAGGATACGATCTGGGCCTGCACAACCTGTATGGCCTGTGTGGAGGCGTGTCCCGCCTACATCACCCAGTTCCCCAAACTCGTTGATCTCAGACGATACCTTGTGATGATGGAGTCTGATTTCCCGGCCGAGGTGATGGATGTATTCAAGGGCATGGAGAACAACTCCAATCCATGGAGCATTGGTGCGCATACAAGGGCGGACTGGGCCAAGGGACTGGATGTGCCCCTGATGTCTGAAAAGGGTGGGGCAGAGTACCTGTTCTTTGTCGGTTGTTCGGGTTCCTTTGACGATATGAACAAAAAGGTCGCCATAGCCCTGGCCAAAATCTTTAATGCCGTGGGTCTGGACTATGCAATCCTCGGGACAGAAGAGGGCTGCTGCGGTGATTCTGCCAAGAAGATAGGTAATGAATACCTTTATCAGACCCTGGCACAGATGAACATCGAGCTAATGAACGGATATAATGTAAAGAAGATCATTACCATGTGTCCGCACGGCTACAATACCCTGAAAAAGGATTACAGGGATCTGGGCGGTGAGTATGAGGTCTATCACTATACCACCATCCTCAAGGACCTTATAGCCCAGGGAAGGCTAACCCTGAAAAACAAGGTGGAAGGCCTTGAGACCCTGACATATCACGACTCATGCTATCTCGGTCGGTATAATGATATCTATGATGAACCCAGAGAGATACTGAATGCTCTCAATAGCGGATCTCTGGTTGAGATGAAGAGCAATCATGCCAAGAGTTTTTGTTGCGGAGCAGGCGGTGGACGTATGTGGATGGAAGAGGACCTTGGTACAAGGATCAACCAGAAGAGAACCCAGGAGGCGCTTGACGCTGGTGCAAAGACTATATGCACTGGATGCCCCTTCTGCTACACCATGCTTTCTGATGGGATCAAGGAGCTCGAACTGGAGGACAAACTCCAGGCCTTTGATATCGCAGAGCTGGTTGCAAAGGCAGCAGGTCTGGACGAAAAGAAGGTGGAGCACGAAAAGCCTGTAGAGAGTTAAAATAATATATTACCCTGAATCATAAATGGGCCTTTCCTTAACCATAGAGGAAAGGCCTATTTTTTTGTTGTCATGGGTTTATGCCGTGGGTTAGAATACAGGTATGATGAAGAGCAATGATGAAGAGCAATGATGAAAGCAGGCGGCCATGGGGTTTTTATGAGGTGCTCTCGGATGATCATCCGGATCACAAGGTAAAGCGCATCACCGTGTACCCGGGGAAGCGCCTGAGTCTGCAGAAACACAGAAAACGCAGTGAACACTGGGTCATTATCTTTGGCAATGCCCTTGTCGCTGTGGGAAGTCAGAAGATAGAACTGTCTCCTGGAGGGCATGTGGATATCCCCATTGGAGATGCCCACCGTGTTGAAAATATCGGCCATGATTGCCTTGTCTTTATAGAGGTCCAGATGGGCGATTATTTTGGAGAGGACGATATTATCCGTCTTGAGGATGATTTTGGAAGGGCATGAGCCTTGACCCGAAGAAAGACAGGTCCCTTTTCCGTCTCCTGAGTGATACGGCGCATAGGGCAGGTATTGAACTCATTGAGGACCGGATAAACCGCAAAGGTGGTGTGGCCCGTGTGGATGAAAAGATCATTGTGCTCTATGATACAAATGCCCCGTGGAAAGAGAAAAATCGCCTTATCCTTGATGCTATATCACAGGCAGAGCCGGATACCATTTATCTGCCCCCTGTAGTAAGGACCCTGATCGATGATCTGAAGATTGCCCCGGCGCAGGGCAAAGAATAATTGTAACCGTTCACGGAACGTTGAAATTGGAATTTTGGCCTTTATTCTTTTGTACTGTTGACGAACGCATTCAATTTCTCCCCAATTTCCAATTTCTAATTTCAAGCCGTGAACGGCAAAGAATAATTGTAGCAGAGGAAAAGTCTGCCCGGGGTTGTGTCCTCGGGCAGGCTTTTGTGTTTGATTATGATCCGAACTGTTCCTTGACCACCTTGAATGCCGCGTCTGCAACATCCAGTGTTTTGTCGATATCTTCTTTGGTATGTGCTGCGCTTATGAACATATTGTGGTGCCAGAGGAAGTATACCCCGTGAAGGGAGCATTCCTTGCAGAAAAGTTGGCTGCGTTTGAAGTTTGTCTCATTGCTGAATCTCATGAAGGGCATGGATACCGGTCCGCTTGATTCGAACTGGAGACCGTGAGCAGATGCCCTTTCAAGGATGCCCTTTTTGAGTTGGGTGCCCCTTTCTTTGCAGATTGCTGCTGCATCGATCTTTTTCATCTCATCGATGCAGGCAATGGCCGCTGCCATTTCAGGGGAGTTGTTCCAGTATGATCCGGTCTGGAATGCCTTTGAGGCTACCAGACGCATCTTGTCGTTTCCTGTAAGCGCGGATATGGGGTAGCCATTGGCAATGGCCTTGCAATAGCAGGCCAAGTCGGGTTTGATTCCGTAGAGATGAGCGGATCCCTTTATGTCGAGTCTCCATCCGGCACGTACATCATCGATGATAAGGACGATGTCGTTTTCATCGCATATTTTTCTCATGGCCGGCCAGTATCCCGGGTCTGGAAGCTCGGACGGCGCAAAGACCGGATGATTATGCGGCGTGAACATGGCCCCGGCGATCTGGCCCTTGTTTTCCTCTACTGTCTTTCTGAATGCCTCGGCATCGCCCCATGGGACAAGGATGATATCAGATGTGTCGCCGGCTGTAATCCCTGTATGATTGCTTCCTGACCATGGCTGTGTCCCGTGATATCCGCCTTTTGCGAGGATGATCTTGTTTCTCTTAAGGTAGCCCCTTGCCAGTACTGTGGCCCATGAGGTTGTATCCGCACCGTTTTTACCGAACATGGCCCAGTCTGCTGCATCATTGGTCTCCACCATTTTTTCTGCCATATCGACAAGAAGGGAGGATGGAGGCATGGTGGATGTGCCTTTTTTTGCCTGTTTTGCAAAGGCCTCATCAACCTTTTTGTTTGCATATCCGAGGATCATGGGTCCGTATGCGCATACATAATCGATGTATTCGTTTCCGTCCACATCCCAGAAATGTGATCCCTTTGCATGGGTGATGAAGTATGGATATGATCCAGGGATGGTAGTCGCTGAGTTGAAATGTCCGTACACCCCCTGGGGGATAACCCTTGTTGCCCGCTTGAACAGGTCCATTGATTTATTGAATGTATAGGTCATGATGTCACCTCCTTATGCGAGATAAGTCCCGATTTTGTCCAGAAAACCGTTAACCGCGTCACCGAGTCCGAGATCGCCTTCCATGATGAGGTCTCTCATGCAGATGGATGCAAAGACATCTACCTTGTCGTCCGCAAGTTCGAGGAAAAATGCGTCATCCTTGAATTCCATGATAAGGTCGGCCTCTTTGGCGGCTTCATTGCGGGCAATCGCCCTTGGGCCGGTAAACTCAACCTGAACCGTATAGCCGTCCTTGATTCTGAGCTCTGCTGTTCCCTTCATAGCCTTGGATGCCTGGATCCCTGCTTCTTCGTAGTTTGCTATGACAGCCATTGTCTTTGCAATGGTGTTGAGCATGAGTTTTGCCTTGAGTCTTTCCGGGGGATTGTCTCCCTTGAGAACCTCTTCCATGCGTTTTGCAAGCTTGATAAAGACAAAGAGCCCCTTTATCTTTGTAATGCCTTTTACTGGTATGGGGATAGCCAGGCCCTCGCCGGAAAACAAGTTGTTGAGCATCTCTTCTGTGGGAAGAAAAAGGCCAAAACCCTTTGCTTTTCCGGGATAGACCCTTATCCTGCCATTGTTTATCTCCAGTGTGGTTCGTGGACCGGAAACACCTGTAATAAAGGTAATACTTCCGTTCCATCCCTTGGCAATATCGGATGTTTTTGCATCCTCTGCTGCCATGATTTCGAGGTTTGATAAGACTGCATCAAGATTGATTCTTGCCAGAACACCTTGGTTGACCATGTCTGCCTCCTTTTGGGTTTGGTGTAGGTGAGCGATTACTCACTCACATTATCTAATCCTACATGGAAATGCGTGTCAATAAAAAAATAAAAAAAGATAGAAGCCCATATGACCAAATCCGTGTGGGTTGCGCATCCGGGGGTTTTCTGTCCTTGTTCAGCCCTTGAAGTGGATAACAATGATGTCATGGTCCCTGAGGACAAACCCCCTTCCCTCGGTGAGTACAAGACCGGCATCTCTGGCCTTATGCATGCCTTTATAGCCTACAAAGTCTTTTAGTGTGATGACCTCCGCCTTTATAAAGCCCTTCTGGATATCCGTGTGTATCTGGCCTGCCGCCTCGTAAAGGGTTTTGCCCTTTTTGATAGTCCATGCCTTGAGTTCCTTTCCCACAGGGGTATAAAAGGTTATCAGCCCGAGGATGTCATAGCAGGCCCGGATCAAAGAGTCTCTTCCCGTCTGTGTAATGCCGACGGATTCAAGGAATTCCTGGCGTTCATCTGCATCAAGGTCCATGGCTTCCAGCTCAAACTGGCCACATACAGGTATGACGGGCGCCCCTTTTTTTCTTCCCCATGAGGATATGGATTCCAGTTCTTCAGATGCCTGTATTATGTCATCTTCACCTGTGTTGGCAACAATAATATACGGTTTTGCACTCAGGATGCCCATGGATTTCATATAGGTACGGTCTTCTGTACCCAGGTCGGTTTCAATGATGGGGATGCCATGGGACAGGGCATCTTTCATGGCATAAAGCAACCTGGACTGATCCTCCGGCATGTCTTTTTTGCCGATTCTGAGTCCCTTTTCCATGGAGTTTATCTTTTTTTCTACAATTTCCAGATCTGCCATTATAAGCTCGGTCAGGATGATTTCGATATCTTTTACCGGATTGATTTCGTTATATACATGGCTGACGTTTTTATCTCCAAAACACCGTACCACATGGCATATTGCATCAACGCCACGTATTTGACCAAGAAACTGGTTGCCAAGGCCCTCACCCTGATGTGCATTCTTAACCAGTCCCGCGATGTCAAAGAATTTAAGGGTGGTGTATGTGATTTTGTCCGGCTGGGTAATATCGGCCAATGCATCCAGGTTTTTATCCGGGATATCTACAATGCCTATATTCGGATCGATGGTACAGAAAGGGTAATTGTCGGACGCAACCTTTGCGTTTGTCAGCAGGTTAAAGAGCGTGGACTTGCCTGTATTGGGGAGCCCGGCGATACCGAAGGTCAGGTCCATATGTTTAGATCATATCAATGTCTATGCGTTCGAAAAGGGCACCCAGAAGCTCAGCGATGGTGGATACAATAAGCATATCGTTTTTGTTGAACCCCTGTGGGGCCTTGTCTGCAAGATTGATGATGCCACTGATCGAATCCTTGTGTTTAATAAGGATACACATGAATGATTTTGTGTCATATTTGTCCTTGTTTTCCACGCCCATCTCATCTTCTATGTCATGTATGATCAGGGAGGTATTACGTTCAATGGCCAGGTTCATGATGCTTTTCTGTCCTTTTGAGATATGGATAAAGGGGTCGTCTCCAATGTCAGGGTGGTTATGTGCCTTGATTTCCAGTTCATTAGATGAGGTGTTTATGACAAAGAGAGAACAATATTTTGCCCCCAGGACCCTTGGAAGATGATCTGTAACCGTATCCAGTATGCCCTTGATGTTATCCGTTGCATTAAGCTCTCTGGCCAGTTCATATACCTTGGTGATGTCGGGATAATCCATTAAACGGCCTCCATGAATATTATTTATAACGTTCCGAAAATATATTGGATTGTTATTTTGGGTAAAAAGATGAGCTGCCTTGTTTTAAGATGACATTGTACCTGTTTTCAAGAAAGCCTCCTGGTATTTTTTTGTTCAGTAATAATGTAGCATGTTTGAGATCAAAGGCAAGGGGTAAACATTCACAGAACATTGAGCTCTGAGATCTAGCCCTCATGCCTTTGTGATCATTTCATTTTCCCCCGCTTTTTCCATTTCAATTTTAAGCTTCAATTAGTGAACACTTGAGGTAATGGATTTTGGCGATGACCTGTCCATGGACCTGCAGACAACAGATCCACAGACCTGTAGCTTTTTGGTTTTTTACATGGGCATAAAGGGTTTACGGATGCTGGATTTTATGATTTCACTGGGGCGTAACACTGTAAAAAGATACCCCTTTTTGGATAAAAAACTATTAGTCTCTTGACTTTTGATGTCAATGTGTATGTATAGTTTGTTAACAGGTAATGATAATAAAGGAGCTTTTTTTGGAACCATTAGATATTCTGGAAGATAAGATAACAGGATTATTAAAGACGGTTGGCATGATTAAAAAAGAAAATGAGGAGTTAAAAGCCAAGATAAGGGAGAAGGAGGAAGAGGCAGAAGGGATCAGGCAGGAGATGAATGATCTTCTCAGAGAAAAGGAAGATGTAAAGACCAGGGTGGCTGGTCTGATCGACCGAATGGGAGAATGTTAGTGTTTTGACTGACACGGTAAACGTAAGTATACTGGGACATGAATACAAGGTTAAATCCGGGGGAGACCCGGAGCGTGTACGCTCATTGTCGATATATATCAACGAAAGGTTTAAAGAAGTACAGGTACACAGGAATGCCGTTTCCACGATGGAACTGGTCACGCTGGTAATGTTGAACATGGCGGATGAGATTTTTTGCCTGAAGAGTCAACAGGATAAACACAGACAAAAAGTGACTGCGAGGATTGAGGAACTGGTTGAGCGGATAGGTAACCTTGGTGAATAGATTAGGTACCCCTGGGGTGTGCGTAAGCCCCTTAGTCCCTTTTGAGTCAACATGGATAAAAAAAAGGATCTGATTTAAGCTGTCGGGAAGCAGGTCCCCCGGAAAGGGGAAAGCCGGTAGGCAGCCTGTTGGGTCCGGTCTGGTATACATATCAGGCTCAAGGAATACCGGGATACGGCATCTCCGGGGGTTTCATCTTTTATCTGCACCCTTTGCCTTGGAATATGCAGGGTAAGTCAGAAATGAGGCGTACCATGATTGCAAGGCGCAGGGCCTTAGGTCATGCGCAGAGGACGGCCATGGACAGGGATATCTGTCGTTATATTTGTGCGTATCCCGGGTTTTTAAATGCCAGGATAATCGCATTGTACATGCCGATTCGTTCAGAGGTGGATCTTCTTTGTGTCTGGCGTAATTCTGATAAAACCTTCCTGTTTCCCCGTGTTGAAGAAAATGGTCTGGTTTTTTATCCGGCCCGTGACATGCATGATTTCCATAAGGGTCGTTTCGGAATATTAGAGCCGGAACCACGGGGTTTTGTAGACCCAGAATCAATTGGTCTGATGTTTGTGCCGGGTATTGTTTTTGACAGGCAGGGTTTCCGGATAGGATATGGAAAGGGATTCTACGATAGATTCATGACGGTTTACCCGGATGTGATTACAATGGGTGTGTGCCATGATGAATTTTTGGTAGACAGGCTGGATGTTGAACCGTGGGACACCAGTGTGGATTCAATCGTGACCCCACTGGGGTTGTTCATGACAAAAGGAGATGTGTGCAGATGCTGATAATATATATAGGGATTGCTTTGATTGCCGGGATTGTTGCCGGGTATGGGGTGAGCGTTTATCTGAGCCATAAGGCCCGGACAGATGCAGAAAGTGCTGCCAGTAGAATCATGGATAATGCAAAAAAGGAGATGTCAAACATTGTTGGTGATGCCCGCAGGGAGGCCAAGGAGATCATATTTTTGGCCAGGGCTGATGCGGATCAGGAAGCAAAAGAGCGCGTCAAGGAGGTCTCGGCTACAGAAAAGAGGCTGGTTCAAAGAGAAGAGATGCTCGACAAGAAGATGTTTTCTTTTGATGCAAGAGAAAAGGAGATTAAAGGCAATGAGCAGTCCCTGGCTGACCGTAAAAAGAATATGGAGACAAGGGAGGCCGAGTCTTTTGAGATGCATGAAAAGGCCATTAAGCGCCTGGAAGAGGTGGGTGGGATTAGCGCAGACGAGGCAAAAAAGGCCTTGATGGAAGGCATGGAGAGTGAGGCACGGCATGATGCGGCCAAAAAGATACACCAGATAGCAGAGGATGCCCTTGCAGAGGCAGACCATAAGTCCAGGAGAATATTGTCGACCGCTATACAACGATATGCAGCGGATGTGGTGAGCGAGCGTACGGTCTCTGTTGTGAATCTTCCAGGAGAGGAGATGAAGGGGCGTATTATAGGGAGGGAGGGTCGGAATATCCGTTCCATTGAATCCGTTACCGGGGTGGATCTTATTATAGACGATACCCCTGATGCGGTAATCATATCGAGCTTTGATCCGGTGAAGCGTGAGGTGGCCAGACAGTCCCTGGAAAGACTGGTTGTAGACGGAAGGATACATCCATCCCGTGTTGAAGAGGTTGTCAAAAAGGTGAGGGATGAACTCGATGAGACCATGTGGGAGGCAGGGCAGGAGGCAACCTTTGATGTGGGTCTGCATGGAATCAACCCCGAATTGATAAAGATGATTGGCCGGCTCAAATATCGCACGAGTTTTTCTCAGAATGTATACCAGCACTCCATGGAGGTCGCCCATCTCTGCGGCGTGCTTGCCGCTGAGATAGGGGCGGATCAGAAGACAGCCAAAAGGGTGGGGCTGCTGCATGATATAGGTAAGGCCGTGGATCACGAGGTCGAGGGATCTCACGCCATTATAGGGGCCGAAATGGCCAAGAGACATGGAGAGTCAGCCATGGTGGTTGAGGCAATTGCATCTCATCACAATGATACACCGGTAAATTCCGTGTATGGATTTCTTGTCCAGGCGGCAGATTCTCTTTCGGCAGCCAGACCGGGTGCAAGGCGTGAGATGCTTGAAAATTATGTCAAGAGACTTTCTGACCTGGAAGGGATTGCAAAGGGGTTCAATGGGGTTTCCTCTGCCTTTGCCGTTCAGGCTGGCCGTGAGATAAGGGTGATGGTTGATGTAAAGAGGGTGAAGGATGACAGCATTACTTCTCTTGCCGGCGATATCTCTAAGGCCATAGAGAAGGAGCTCTCATATCCCGGACAGATCCGTGTTGTTGTCATCCGCGAGTCCAGGGCGATTGATTATGCAAAATAAGGCAGATCACCAGGAGACAGGGATGGCTGATATGGATGAAACAATAAAGGAATTACTGAGAGGGACAGTGTCTGTAATCTCAAAAGAGGAATTGGAAGAAAAACTCCGTGAAGACCGGCCTCTGAGGATAAAGGTGGGATTCGACCCCACTGCCCCGGATATCCATCTGGGACATACCGTGCTTTTGCGCAAGATGAGGCAATTTCAGGAAGCAGGTCATGAGGTCATACCGATTATCGGTGATTTTACAGGGATGATCGGGGATCCCAGCGGTAAAAACGCGACCCGTCCGCCCTTGAGCAGGCAGGATGTGCTGGAAAATGCAAAGACATACCAGGACCAGATATTCAAGATCCTGGACCCTGAAAGGACCACCCTGGCATTCAATTCCCAATGGATGGACGAGATGTGTGTTGCCGATTTTATCAAACTGACTTCTTACACCACAGTGGCCAGGATGCTGGAAAGGGACGATTTTAAGAAGAGATTCGCAGGACAGCACCCCATCAGCATCCATGAGTTTCTCTACCCCTTTGTCCAGGGATATGATTCCGTGGCCCTGAAGGCGGATGTCGAGCTGGGAGGTACCGACCAGATCTTTAACCTTCTGATGGGTAGAGAGATACAGAGGGCATACGGTCTCAAACAGCAGGTCGTAATCACCATGCCTATCCTGGAGGGCCTGGATGGGCAGTTGAAGATGAGCAAATCAAGCAACAATTATATAGGTGTTGATGACCCACCCGATGATATGTTTGGAAAGGTCATGTCTATCTCAGATGATCTCATGTGGAAATATTATGAACTCCTGAGTTCGAAGTCATTTGATGAGATCACTGATATGAAGGCGGATGTTGCTTCAGAGAGACTGCATCCCATGGAGGTGAAGATAATTTTAGCCAGTGAGATTGTCAGAGTCTACCATGGAGAGCAGCCGGCAAAAGATGCGAAGCAAGGGTTTTCAAAGGTATTTCAAAACAGATCCCTGCCTGATGCGATGCCCGAGGTCACGCTGGGTTCTGAGAGGACCTGGATCAGTGCTGTACTCAAGGATGCCGAGCTTACGGTCAGCAGCTC
>JAYEKR010000284.1:25000-28477 GCA_034661115.1 Thermodesulfobacteriota bacterium
CGGAAGAGGGACAGTATCTGGTGGGTAGTTTGACTGGGGCGGTCGCCTCCAAAATTGTAACGGAGGCGCGCGATGGTTCCCTCAGGCTGATTGGAAACCAGCCGACGAGTGTAAAGGCATAAGGGAGCCTGACTGCGAGACGGACACGTCGAGCAGGTGCGAAAGCAGGTCTTAGTGATCCGGTGGCACCGAATGGAAGGGCCATCGCTCAACGGATAAAAGGTACCCCGGGGATAACAGGCTTATCTCCCCCAAGAGTTCACATCGACGGGGAGGTTTGGCACCTCGATGTCGGCTCATCGCATCCTGGGGCTGTAGCAGGTCCCAAGGGTATGGCTGTTCGCCATTTAAAGCGGTACGCGAGCTGGGTTTAGAACGTCGTGAGACAGTTCGGTCCCTATCCTCCGTGGGCGTAGGAAATTTGAGAGAAGCTGTCCCTAGTACGAGAGGACCGGGATGGACGAACCTCTGGTGTTCCTGTTGTCGCGCCAGCGGCATAGCAGGGTAGCTATGTTCGGAACGGATAACCGCTGAAAGCATCTAAGTGGGAAGCCGTTCTCAAGATTATATTTCCCAATCCTTTATTGGATCTAAAGGCCACATGAAGACTACATGTTTGATAGGCTGGGTGTGTAAGTACAGCAATGTATTGAGCTAACCAGTACTAATCGGCCGTGAGGCTTGACCCTTAATTACTCTCTTCCTTTCTTTATTTTTACGGAATCATTTTTTTATAAATGCTTCCGGTGACCATAGCAAAGGGGGCACACCCGATCCCATCCCGAACTCGGAAGTTAAGCCCTTTAGCGCCGAAGGTACTGCATGGGCGACTGTGTGGGAGAATAGGACATTGCCGGGACATTGATACAGGCCCTCTGCTTATTGCAGAGGGCCTTTTTACGTTCAGGAACAATGTTTTGAAGTGTAAAGTTCGAACCTTGAATGTGGAAATTAAAAATCAGGGAAAACAGATAAATTTGGTCCAGTACAATAACCGTGAACCGTTGAACCCGGAGAGTCTTCTTGTTCTACCTGAACCATTCAGCTGTCCTGAATGGTTTACCTTCTGCATCTTTTTGAGAGACTTTTGGCTCGGTGTCCAGAGGCCAGTCAATGGCGATATCCGGATCCATCCACTGGATGCACCTTTCATATTCAGGGGCATAGAAATCGGTCGCCTTGTATAAAAATTCCGCATTATCGCTCAGTACCAGAAACCCATGGGCAAACCCTTCTGGTACCCAGAACTGTTTTTTGTTTTCAGCGGAGAGTACTATGCCTGTCCATTTTCCAAAGGTGGGAGATGATTCTCTGAGATCAACCGCCACATCAAAGACTTCGCCTGAGACCACCCGGACAAGCTTGCCCTGGGCATGGTATATCTGGTAATGAAGCCCGCGCAGTACGTTTTTCCCTGAGCGTGAATGGTTGTCCTGGACAAACCTTGTCTTCATGCCAGTCATCTCTTCCCATGACCTTTCGTTAAAGCTCTCGAAGAAAAAGCCCCGATCATCACCAAAGATTTGTGGCTCGATGATCAGCACATCCTTGACCTGTGTTTTAATAATCTTCATAAAAATAAAAATTCCCTGCAGATGGTTTTTCAGACGACCTTTCTGCAATGCCCCCCTGTTTAACCCCGGTCATTGCCTTTCTTTCAGGATTCGTTCAAGGTATTGTCTGTATTGGGATCGCGGGGTATCCTCTATAATCTTTGCCATATGATCTTTGTCTATATATCCGAGGGAAAGGGAGATCTCTTCCAGACAGGCGATCTTCATCCCCTGCCTGGCCTCAAGCGTACCAATAAAATGACTGGCCTCCAGCAAACTCATGTGTGTACCGGTGTCCAGCCATGCGATACCGCGGCCCAGTTGTTCCACCATGAGTTTACCCTGGCGCATATATTCCAGGTTGAGATCTGTAATCTCAAGCTCGCCGCGGTTCGATGGGACAAGTGCCTTTGTGAGCCTTATTACCTGGTTATCATAGAGATAGAGCCCTGGAACCGCATAATGGGATCGCGGGTTTGCCGGTTTTTCCTCTATACTGATTGCCTTGCCTTTATTGTCAAAGGCAACAACACCATAACGCTGAGGGTCTGTGACCGGGTAGCCAAAGACCATGGCCCCACAGGAAAACTCCCTTACAATGCGGTCAAGGCCCATCCTGCCATAGAAGAGATTGTCTCCCAGGATCAGGCATACACTGTCATTGCCTATAAATCCTTCCCCTATGATAAAGGCCTGGGCAATACCCTTTGGTTCTGGCTGAACCCTGTACGAAATATCTATGCCCCAGCGGCTGCCGTCACCGAGCAAGGTCTCAAAGCGCGGGGTATCCTCAGGCGTGGAGATAATCAGGATATCTTTGATGCCCGCTGTCATCAGGGTGGCCAGGGGGTAATATATCATGGGTTTGTCAAACACGGGCTGAAGCTGTTTGCTTGCCACTAAGGTAAGAGGGTACAGGCGGGTGCCTGCACCGCCAGCCAGGATAATACCTTTGGTAATCATATAGGATCTCCCTTTAATATATCGTGGGCATATGCCTTTTTAATACCGTCTTTCAGTGAGGTTGCCGGTTTCCATCCCAGGGATGTGATATGGCTGATATCAAGGATTTTGCGGGGCATACCGTCAGGCTTGGACCTGTCCCATATGATCTGTCCTTTATAGCCCACAATACCTTTAATCTCCTCTGAGAGATCCCGGATGCTGATCTCTTTACCTGAACCGATGTTTATAAACTCTCCAGTATCCTTGGCATGATAGTTTTCCATGAGAAGCACGGCCGCCTCTGCCAGGTCATCCACATACAAAAATTCTCTTTTCGGCGTGCCTGTGCCCCAGAGTTCAACAAAGGGCAGGCTGTTTTCTTTTGCCTCGTGAATGCGTCGGATGAGTGCAGGTAGCACATGTGAGTTCTCAAGGTCATAGTTGTCATTGGGACCGTAGAGGTTGGGCGGCATAATGGAAATGAAATCTGTGCCATATTGTTCATTATAATACCTGCACATCTTTATGGCCCCGATCTTTGCAATGGCATAGGGCTCATTCGTGGGCTCAAGGGGTCCGCTCAAGAGGTATTCCTCTTTCATGGGCTGTGGACAATGCCTTGGGTATATACATGAAGACCCAAGATTAAGCAGCTTTTTCACGCCGAAGACATGGCTTGAATGGATGATGTTTGCTGCAATCATGAAATTGTCATAGATGAAGCCCGCCTTGTACGTAAGATTGGCCATGATGCCACCCACTTTTGCAGCGGCCAGGAACAAATATTCAGGGCTTTGTTCTTCAAAAAAGGACTCGACTTCTTTTTGCCGGGTCAGGTCCAATTCTTTATGGTCGAGGCATATAATATGGTTATAGCCGCTTGCTTCAAGCCGTCTTTTTATTGCAGAGCCTACCATGCCGCGGTGTCCGGCAACAAAGATTTTTGAATCGTGATCCATGCTTTTATCCTTTCATTTAG
>JAYEKR010000285.1:0-7412 GCA_034661115.1 Thermodesulfobacteriota bacterium
TACCTGGAACACTGGATTCCCACCTGCCTGTGCATTGCACGCAGGCAGGCGGGAATCCAGAGGTGTTTCCGTGCCAAAATCCGGGAGGCACC
Organism: Thermodesulfobacteriota bacterium; assembly: GCA_034661115.1. Classification (GTDB taxonomy): domain Bacteria; phylum Desulfobacterota; class Desulfomonilia; order UBA1062; family UBA1062; genus JAYEKR01. Next base: position 93 of record JAYEKR010000285.1, read on the forward strand.
ATACCTGTCTTTGCCCGCTCTTGTGTTATTATGGCGATAGATGGGTATGGTGTCCCTCGATAAAGTATATCACTGTCTCCTGTCTTTTTCCTCGAGGTCAAGGCCCAGCTGGCCACCTGGATTCATGATATTGTTCGGATCGAAATGTGCCTTTATTGCCCTTAAAACAGACATCTGCTCAGGACCCAGGTGTTCTTCCATCAGTGGGGCAATCATCTTTCCTACACCGTGGTGATGGCTCAGGGATCCCCCGTATTTCTGGACATTGTCTATGATTCCCTTTTGGAACTCTTCAAAATCATCCACGTCAGAGGTCCTTGTGATAAAGATGAAATACAGGTTGGTACCCTGGGGGTAGAAGTGGGATGCATGCGTCATGCACATGGTATTAGGACGGGTCTTCATATATGCCCTAACACCCTGGTGCAGGTTGTGGAGATTATCCCATGTGACCCCTGATTCCAGGGTGTCGATCTGGATCCCGAAGTCCTGGAGGTCTTCACGCATATAAGGTTCTGTATAGCGGGTCTTGCTCCACTTATGCCCGGCATACTCGCTCAGGTAGATGGCGCCGTGTGCCTTTGCCACCTTTTTTATCTTTGTCTTCACCAGACGGGTAAATGCCTTGTCCCCTTCCACACTACCCAGGCAGAGGCATCTCTCCATGGGTATATATCCCTTTTTGACCAGGAATTTATCCACAAAGGAAGGCATGCCATAGAGTTTGAGCCCTCTGTCTGTCTCCTCGGGATCTGAAATGCGGTACACCGCAGGCAGGCCGAATTCGCCCTGCATGATCTCGCGGCTCGCATCCACTGCCTCTTCCCATGAAGAAAACATGAAGCTGAAATACTTGGTGTTTTCCGGCATATATCGGAAGACCTTCATGGTCACCTCTACCAAAATGCCATAGGTGCCTTCTGAGCCCTTCATGATGTCATTGACCTTTGGTCCTGTAGCGGTTCCAGGGAAGTCAAGTGTCTTGATGTGGCCTGCAGGGGTGACATATTCCTGGCTCAGCACGATGTCACAGGCATCCCCGTAATAGGTGGAGGCCTGGCCCGAGCCCAGGGTTACGACCCACCCGCCCACGGTCGAATATTCAAAGGACTGGGGGAAATGACCGCAGGTGTAGGCCCTGCTGGTCTGGAACTGTTCCGGTGCATGGTTGAGCACATCCTCGTAGGCCGGTCCGAACATGCCGGGCTGGACCCTGGCGGTCTGGTTGTTTTCATTGATCTCCAGGACCTTGTTCATGTGTGTGCTCATGACCAGGCTGATCCCGCCCTTTATCGGCCTGCACCCGAAGTTTACAGAAGAACCCGCTGCAAAGACATATATGGGGATCTTTTCCGCATTGCAGTATTCAACGATGCGGGCCACATCCTCCTTGTTCCTTGGATGCACAACCAGGTCAGCGACCTCCTTGACAATGCCCTTTCTCAGCTCCATGAGCTCCTGTGTGGTCTTGCCGGATGCGTACTTGACACGGCTGTATCCGTCGGTCTGGATGTTTTCATCCCCCACGATATCTGTAATCTTCTGGATCTGTTTTTTCTTCAGCCTGACCTCCCGCTCAAGGGTCACCGGTTCATTGCCTTCCTCTGTCTTGTGCATGAAGTCCTCGTCGCTCATGTTGAACTCCTGCTTCATCATCTCGAACCACTTGTCACTCGGATGCTTAAATGCATCCAATGCACCATATTTGACAATGGATCTCATTGTTCCCTTGCGCGGCGCCTCTTCTGTCCATTCCGGAACAAATTTCTTTTTCATAAACATATCTTCTCCTTATCCATCTTATTTAATATTTATTCCACCAGCTCAATAATGAGATATTATTAATCGGTTGGAATACTGAACCTTTCCTGCATTGCCGCAATCTCTCTTTGCCTGCGGTCCTTGTCCCAGCCCAGTTCCTTTGCCGCCACCGCTGCAATCTTTTCCAGGATCTCTTCTCCGGGATGCCCCAGGGTCCCTGTGCCGGTGCGTCTGAGCATGATATCCCGGAGCGTCACGGCCATCTCGTTTTGGATGGCATAAACCACCTCGGCCAGGATCTCTCCGTCTTCGCTTATGACCTCTGCCAGGGCCTTGTCTTTGCTGGCGATGTCAAGAATTTTAGTATACTCGGTGCCATAATGGCGTCCAAGATAGTCCATGGTCCTGGCATCATAGGTGGGATTAGCCTTTTTGATCTGCATCAAAAAGGCGTTCATGTCCCTTATCTCGCTCCCCTTTAGATATCTCTGTGCCGTAATGGTATGTCCCATGGCCTTTGGTATCTTTTTCCACACCATATTCATTACGTTCTCTGCCAGGTTTCTGCTGGTGGTGTATTTGCCGCCTGCAACCGTGATCAGGCCGTCAAACCCGTCTTCTGCATTATCATATATCTCATATTTTCTCGAAGACGAATAGGTCTCTTCGGTATCTTCTTCAACAAGGGGCCTGAGACCTCCGTAGGTAAAGAGGACATCCTCGTACCTGAGTAAACCGTCTCCAAAGCTGGAGTTTACCTCGTCGATCAATTCCATGATGCTCTCTTTTGTTACCCTGAATGCATCCGGATCGCCTATATACTCCTTGTCGGTCGTGCCGATAAGGGTATGTCCCCGCCATGGAACGAGGAAAAAATGCCGTCCGTTCGGGGTCATGGAACCAACGATGCTGTCGTCATTCAAAAGCTTTTTCGTGATGATATGGATACCCTCGGAACGTCTCAACCCCTCGGTCTTTTCTTTTGAGGCTGCCATGTCCAAAATGATATCCGCCCATGGCCCACCGCAGTTTATGGTGATATCCCCATGGATCTCGTGCGTCTGATCATTCAAAAGGTCCCTGACCTCAACACCAGTGATCTTATTGCCCTTGTCAAAGAGAAAGCTTTCCACCTTTGTATAGTTCGCCACCTTGGCCCCATATGCGTATGCAGACTTGATAAAGGCAAAAGTAAGCCTCTCAGGGAAAATGCTGATGCAGTCATGGAACAGGGATGCGCCGGTAAGTCCCTGTTTTTTTACGCTTGGCTGTGCATCCAGCACCTTTTTGGCATTGATGGTCTTGTGAAAAGGTATGTTCTTGCTCTTGTCCCATGTACGGTTTCTGTCATAGGACAGGATATCATAGAGGATCATGCCCATCTTTACGACCCATTTGTTGTTTGTAAGGGGCAGGTTGGCGTGGGTCATCATCATGGGGAAGGGATAGATAAAGTTCGGTGCGATATTCTGGAGCACGGTCCTTTCCTTCAGCGATTCCCTTACAAGTCCGAATTCCATGTTGGCCAGGTAGCGCAGGCCTCCGTGGATCAGCTTTGAGGTGGCAGCAGAGGTGGCCGAGGAAAAATCCCCTTTTTCCACCAAGGCCACGCTCAGCCCACGGCTGGCCGCATCATATGCTACCGCGGCGCCGCTGATGCCTCCGCCTATGACAATGACATCAAAAGATTCCCTGGTATGGTCTTCAATAAAACGCTTCATGGTGTACCTCCCTGTCCCTGTGATTTGTTAAAGGTTTCACGGATAAGCCTCTCGACATCTTCGAGCACGCCATCCATGACCTTTTTTGCCTTTTTGGGATTTTTTTTCTTTATGGCCTCATAGATTGCCTGATGAAATTCCTGAGATCGCAAAATATTTCTGTCATCCTCAAAATAAAGGTATCCAAAATCCCGCATGAATTTATTAAAAAAATTCAAGAGGACCAAGTATAGAAGATTATTGCTCATAACGGCTATTATATGGTGTACAAGGATATCCCTTTCCATGACGGAAAGCTCGGAGGAATGAAAGACCGCATCCTCCAGATCCTTCAAATCTGTGTCTGTTCGCAGGCTTGCCGCAGCAGATGCCATCTGTGGCACCATGATACGCCTCACCTCAAGAATACCCATCAGGATATCCTCGTCAATATGGCCGTCCATGGTTATCAGAGACCGGATGAGCTCAGGGCTGCCGCTTTCACGGTAATCCTTAATGACTGCACCCAGGCCATGACGGATTTCGATGAGGTCAAGGGATTCAAGCCACTTGAGCGCGGACCGAACGGTTGCGCGGTTCACACCCAGATCATGCGCCATCTCCCTTTCCGCAGGAAGCCTTTCCCCTGTATGGATCCGGCCCTTGACAATATCCCTTAAAAGGATATCCCCGATCTCTTCATGAAGCCGACTTCGATTCAACGGCCGCTTGACTCGTATGCTGGCAACCATAATCTCCCTTCCCTTTTTTGATTCTCAACAGATCCAGTGGTTCAGTGGTCCAACCACCGAACCTATGCACCAAACTAAAGACCTTGTCAAGAAAAATATTTTGTGTTGTCAAAGCTCTTTAGAAATGTACTGTGTTGAGGGGGAGCCCCCCTTTACTGCCCATCCCTGACTCAGATCCAATCTTTAAGCTTTATGCTATAGGCCTGTTCCCTTGAGACGATAATGTGGTCGTGGACCGTAATCCCCAGGGTTGAACCTATGTCTGAAAGGGTCTCTGTGAGCCTTTCATCGTTGGCTGAAGGCTTGAGGTTCCCGGAGGGGTGGTTGTGAACAAGGATAAGGGCTGCCGCATTGAGAAAAAGGGCTCGTTTCATGACCTCCCTGGGATAAACTGCTGCCTGGTCAAGCGTGCCCCTGGATATGATCTCCTTGTGGATAAGCCCGCCTGCGGAATTCAGGCACAGGATCATGAAAAATTCCTTCTGGAGACCGCCTATCTCTGTGCGTATATATCGCAGCACCTTTTCCGGGTTGTTCAACATCGGCAGGTTTTTCTGTGCGGGCCTGAGATACTCGAGGATACATGCCTTTACAAGGGTGATAAGCGTCCCGGTGTTTTCGCCAATGCCTTGCACATCGACAAGGTCTTCGTATGGGTGATCAAAGACATCCTGGAACGAGCCAAACCGTTCGATGAGCGCCTTGGCTGTGTTCTTTGTGTCCACTTGAGGTTTTCCATAAAAAAGCAGCATCTCCAGAAGTTCATAGTCCAAAAGGCTGTCCCTGCCTGCGCGCCGGAATCTTTCTTTGAGCCGTTTCCTGTGTCCTGTATTTTTATTGGTTTGGGTCATTGACTGTTTGAATAAAGATCTTTTGCCCTTTGTCAAGGCAAGGGGCACTGGATTCCCGCCTTCGCCTGCCTGCTGCAGGCAGGCGGGAATGACGAATGGGGGATGGGAATGACGAATGGGGGGTACTCCCTCTTTTTCATATAAACCCGCATGAGCTGCGCTCACAACCAAGGACGGGGAAAAACATTCTCACGCAAAGAACGCCAAGGTTACGAAGATACTACCCTTTTGTATCATTTTCCCTGCTTTCTTTTGCGATCTTTGCCTGCCTGCAACAGGCAGGCTGCGCGCAGACAGACGCCTTTGCGTGAGAAAAGATCTTTTGATCTCCTTTTCAAAGACCGATTTCTGCTAAGCATTGACCCTTTTTTCATATAAAAATGATGACTGGATATATCCACTATGATAAAGTCAATCAATATACATCTTAAGGAGGCTGGTCATGATCCACAAAAATGTTATTACGGATTTTGTAGACAAGGTATTTACACCACAGATTGATGAAACCGCCTTTATACATCCCCTTGCTGCAATCATCGGACATGTTTTTATCTCTAAAAAGGTGATGGTTTCTCCCTTTGCATCCGTGCGTGGAGATGAGGGAAACCCACTCTTTGTGGGTGATGAATCAAATGTCCAGGACGGGGTGATCATCCACGCCCTGGAAACCGAACTCCATGGGAAGCCGGTTATAGAAAACCGTGTCGAGTTTGATGGAAAACAATATGCGGTCTATATCGGGAAGAGGGTCTCCCTGGCACATCAGGTCCAGATCCACGGTCCGGCCATTGTTGGGGACGACACCTTTGTGGGCATGAAAACCCTTGTGTTTAAAACACGTATTGGAGACCACTGTGTGGTTGAACCCGGCTGTGTCCTGATGGGAATTGAAATCGCCCCTGGAAGGTATGTGCCGGCAGGCTCTGTTGTCAAAACGCAAAAAGATGCAGATAACCTGCCAGAGATTACAGACGACTATCCAATGAAAGCACTTAACCAGGGTGTTGTGCATGTCAACACATCCCTGGCCGATGGATATTTAAAGACCGACTGGCAAATATCGTAAGATTTCTTCGCTTTGTTCGTAACTTCTAAATAAACTCGGGCAACCTTGAAGGTTTGGTACCACAATTATTAATGTCATTTTTGCCTGTCTTTGCGTCGCACGCAGGCAGGCGGAATCCCAGGCAGGCACGCAGGCAGGCGGAATCCCAGGTAGGGGCACGATGCATCGTGCCCCTTTGTTCAATATGGTTGATCGGACAGCCTCAGACACAGAGGTCTGTCCTGTCTGTGTGATTGGATATAGCTGTTCTACGCCTTTTTTTTCAATGCCCTCACATAAAAGGTATATCCGCTAAAAGAGGTCTCGATAAGATCCCCCTTGTTCACGAGCTCTTTGATCTCAGCCCAGTCCCCCTGATAGCGCTGTAATAACGCATCGATTGCATCGGCCCTCATGGGATGCACCGAGGTAATGCCAAGCACGTCCTCTCGTATATCGCCGGTTGAAGAAAACTCGTTTCCCTCATAGCCGATCAGGTACTCCACCTTTTTCAGCCTATTGGAAAAGACCTGGAAGGCCCGGTTTATCTGTCCTTCATCCGGGGGCAAAACCCTGCTGTCTGCAGGCGGCCGGGTCGGGATGGACAAATATGATGTGTCTGCAGACAATCCCTGTATAAAGGATGCAGACTCTTCAAGGCAAGAATCCTCATCGTTCAAACCCCTGACCAGCATGGTCTCGGTAACGAGCCTTCCTGTGAATACCTGTGCAAAGGCCTGTATACCCTCCAGGATCTCCCCGAGTTCAAGCCCCTTATAAGGATGATCCAGTCTGCGCCAGATCTCCGGTATAACACAATCCACCTTGACAGACACCCAGTCCGCCAGGCTGAGCGCATCCCTTACCTCTTCTCTGTAAAGCAGGGAGCCGTTGGTAATCACTGCAATCTTTATATCCAGCGGCCGGAGTGCCTTTATCTGTTCTGAGAGCAAGATATCCAGTGTCGGTTCACCATCCGGCACAATAGTGAGATAGTCAATGTGCCCACCCTGTGCATATATCTTTTCCACCTTTTTTCTGACACTTTTTCCAATCTCCGTTGGACTGTAAAAGGCTTGTCGACTTGTCTGCATCTTTATGGCACGGCCCAGCTGGCAATATACACAGGCATAGGTACAGATCTTGGGCGGAATATTATTGATACCCAGGCTTATGCCCAGGCGGCGTGATGGAACCGGTCCAAACGCAAT
>JAYEKR010000286.1:0-7386 GCA_034661115.1 Thermodesulfobacteriota bacterium
AAGTATCAAGACCTGACCCCGGGTTTCGGGAAATAAAATAGGCGACCTCAATGAGGTCGCCTATTTTATTGATATGATTGGTAGCGGGGGAAGGATTTGAACCTCCGACCTTTGGGTTATGAGCCCAACGAGCTACCGGACTGCTCCACCCCGCGTTACGTGAGACCTTCTATAATCAATCCGAGGAGGTTGTCAAGGGGAGATTGTCAGGAAAAAGATGCCCGGGTGCAAAAAGCACAAGGGTAAAATCCTTTGAACCCGTTGCAAAACTCCCGGTTTGTCATTTTGGTGCCCACCCGTCATTCCCGCCTGCTAAGTGCGTCGCACGCAGACGAACGCAGGAATCCAGTGTTTCAATGGCATTGTCACCCCTGCTCCCGATTTGCGCAAGGAGCAAGGGTGACAGTTTTTCGATCAACCCTTGGATAAACGGTTAACAGGGTTGGCTATTTGTTTTGTTTATAATATGCCCAGGCGGCTGCGGAGAGCAGGGCGGAGAGGGACAGGATGCCCTTTTTCCCCCATACCATGCAGATGAATGCCCTGGCGATGCGCAGGAAGATCTTTGATGCAAAAAAGACTGCCACACTGCCGGCTGCAACCTTAAGACCCATAAATACCCTTTGTTTCATGATGTCTAAGCGGATATTCAATTCCTGCCTTACCTGGTAGAGGTCCTCACTGAGGCCTTCAATCTCTTTTCTTATTTCATCCATTTCATATCCTTTCCGATCTGAGCAAGGCAGTCTTTTGGTTTTTTGATACCCTTTTTCACCTTTAATGCACCCGAAAGCCCCAGGATCATGCCGATCAGGAGCAGCCCCAGGCTTACAATCAAGGCCGAGGCCCATGGCAGAAACCATATGTTCAGCACAAGGATCAGGGTAACCAGCAGGCAAAGCCCACCCAGGCATGCCAGTACCAGTCCTGCGCAAAGGACAACGAGCCATGGGAGGTTGTCGCTCAGGGTCGTGGATAGTTCATTGGTGACCCATTGTTTTTCAATGGATGCAAACCTTTTGCCCTGTTTGATAAGGCGAGAAATCAGTCCGAATGTGGACATCTCAAGTATATTCTTTTCCATTATCTCAAACTCCTGTATTTTATTGTCCAAACAAGGTTCTTTTGGCCTGTTTCCTTATCTCTTTTTCATCCGCCCACTCTATGAGACCGGTTTCGATGTTTACAAGGTTCATGGTGAGTTTGAAATATACATCTTTGACCCTGCCCGCGCTCTTTTTGATGGAGATGATCTCCCCGTAGAGGAAATAATCAGCTCCTATCTGGTGACCAAAGGTCTTGGCGGTGTTTGGATCGACGATGCCGGAACTCATCTGGTATTCCATCTGTTTTATCATCTCGTCATTGACTTCGTTGACCGCGGAAAACCGGACGCGTCCGGATTTTAGAAGGGTCACACGGATCTTGTCTGTAATGGCCTTGGTGTCGATGTGTTCATCGGTCTTGTTTTTGACCCGGTGTATATAGACAACCGGACGCTGGCCTGAACTGAGGATGGGAGTGGCCAGAAGTGAATTTACCATCTTTTCAGCGATAGTCTGGAGATCGGTGGATCCGAACTCCTCTGTTACGGTCTCCACTTGCTGGGCATCCCCGTAACTGACATTGGGTGTGGTTGCACAACCCCAGAACAAAGGGATTACCATGCAGAGCATAAGTGCGGTTGATATCCGTTTCATGTGAACCTCCTTTCCTTATCAATTAATTTTTTGAATCCATATCTGTAAGCGCATTGGACGGGCTTATAAAGAGAGAAAACCTGATTGCTGAAGGGGCAGGGGCAGATGCCTGAAGGGCCTTGGTCCCGCGTGCCCCGATCACGGCCGGTATCCAGGCCGCAGGTCCGGAGAGCTCAAACCCTGACGCGTCGTACCAGATAAACCTGTATTGAAAATTCACCTGTTTTTTCTTCTTGTTCCTGACCATCACTTGCGCCTTCGTGGACAGATCATCCACTGCCTTGATGCTGACCTCGCCGAATTCAAGCTGTCTGTCCAGGGATCTGTTGTTGATAACAACCTTTTTCGAGCTCATTCCGCCGGGGCCTGCCTGCACATTCAGCACATTTGCCGCGGTTGATGCACAGGCAACCACCATAACCAGACACATAGCCGATAAACCTAACTGTTTCAATTTTAACATTTCTTTACCTCCTGTTTAATATGACTTTGTTTGAATGTAAAGACCTGTTTTTGCAGTCCTTACAAGGACAATCAGGTGCTTTGTACCTCCAGGGATATCAATGCGTCTATGGTTCAGACCCGGCACGGACTCTATGGTGATGTATGCTGTATTTTCTGGTACATGGATCCTGGCAACCTGTATCTGTTTTGGGAGGCTGGACCATGTTCTCAGGTCAGCCTGTTCTGTGACAGCAGAGGCAACAGTGGAAGCAAGGAGCCCGATACCGCCGAACTGATCACCCATGGCATCTGTTATTTGGGATTTTACGGCGACCCTGGCAACCTGTTTGGCAAAGAGGATCGGGAGTTTATCCATGAGATCCCTGGCTGCCGTGGCATCTATGTCGCAGACGATCCCGGTCCTGGCTGTGATGCCCCTGCATCGGATCGTGCAGGCAGAGGTTGTCTGGGGCACAAAGACATATACAGGAAAGGACACAAAGGAGATGCCCCCCTTGCCAAAGGGTACGGGCAGGCTCATGTCTTCCAGAAACGGGGCCGATCCGCTTTCAAGGACAACGAAGATATCGATGGACCCCTTTGTTGGGCAGGCGTATTCCCCGTATTTTTGTTGCCATTTACTCACATCTTCATGAAAACCCAGGTTTTTGGCCAGGCGGATAAGGTCTTGCTGTATATACCTGCACTTTGGTGCCGCACGGATGGCCTTTTTGAGGTCAATATAGGCCTCGTCCGTCTCATTGTTCAGCTCATAGACAAGGGCGGATATATAATATGCAAAGGCATTCTGGTATACGCTCGATGCCCTGGCCGCCTTTATTCGGTTCCGTTCAAAGGCAGCCGTGTCTGCATCCCTGAATGCATTTTCCCATCCCCTTGTCCCTGAACCTGCCTCTTCCATGGCTTTTTTGTGTTTTTTATAGAGCTGCTTCTGTCGGTGGTAGGCCTGCCTTATTTCCACCCTGGCATCTTCGAGATTGCCGAGCATGAGGTAGTCCAGGGCATCAAAGGCATGGATAAGGATCTTTTCAAAGTCTTTGCCCCGGTATTGGAGTGCCTTTTCATTGATAACCAAAGATGCGCCCTGTCTGAAGGTTTTTTCCGCAGAGACAACCGCACGGTTTTCATACGCAGTGATCATGGATGATGCCGTCTCAAACTCATGCGCGCTTTTCAGGTATTCCCCCATATATTGGAGGATTATACCCCGTTCCAAATGGACAAGGATATCCCCTTTGCCCGTTTTCGGCAGGCTGAATGTATCCAGTGCCCCGGCATATCTGCCTTCAGCGACCATGGATCTTGATTCCCGGGTGTCCTTGGTGTAGTTTTTCATGGTGGCGCATCCTGTACCAAGAATAAATACAAGCACGGGTATGAACAGTCGATATGGACTGGATATCATTGAGGACCTTTGGTGGATGGAGACATGTATCCGACCATTTTCGATGTAAGATTGCAGGCAAGGTCTTCCATGAGTTCCTGGTAGAATTCCCTGTCAGGTATGGTTGATCCTCTGGATGGCACCATCTCTTTTTTGTCGACCCTGCCCTGGGATATCCATGCATATTTTATATGGCCGGTTGGCGAATGGATAATACGCATGTTTACACGCATGGTTCCATTTTGGGTACGGGAGAAGCGGTGGGTATAGGCAATGGGCTCATAGGTGATATTTGCGTCAATGTATACAAGTGTCCCAATGACAATGTATTCTGCCCCGAGCAGGGTACCTTTTTTTATCATACTTTCTTTGTCGATGAGACCTTGTTCCCCCATTGCTATCTCGCCCATGATCCTGTCCACCTTTGATCGTTCTACCACGCGAAACTTGGAGGTGGCTACAAGATGGCGGATAAAGACATCGGTAAGGGCAGGGAGTTCTGTTTCATTCAGGACAAGCCCCATGTCCTTGGTTGACTTTTCTTTGTATTGGGAAACCCCGCCAGGCCCTACAGCGGTAAGGGTCTGTGTGGTGACTCTTTCTTTGTGTTCCATGGTATCAATGGTAAATTGCGGTATTGCGACCACGGGATCCACGGCATGGGCCGCTGTATATGGAACCAGCACCAGAAAAAGGGTATATAAGACAGTCCTTATCTTCATAAATACCTCCGGCCTAAAAGGCGATGCCGATGTTGACCAGGACACCCCTTCTCGAATCAAAGCCAAGCCCGGCATTAAGGCCCTCTATGAGATACCTGAGCCCGAAGAGAAAGGTAACATTATTTTGTGTCTCGGAATCAATCCGATACAAGGTGTCTGTGTATCGCCCAAGGGTGATCACATCCTGGGTGGCATACCCGACCCCGGCAACCATAAACAATGCAGGGACCAGCTCTGCCCCCAGAGACATGTATATGTCCTGTTCGTTACCGTCATTGTATTCCAGGACATATGAGGGGGTCAGCCCCGAAGGAGGGATTGTGGCGTCTGGCGGGTTTTCGTCTGTGTCTCCGACACTGACCCCGAGGCCGAGGCTCAAGGCCCCTCCGGTAGGATGGAGGTCAGACAGAAAGACGCCTCCGATCTCCATTCCATAGCTTGGTTCGCTGATTTTGCCACCAATGCCATAGGTCCCGATTACATAGCCGTCGGCATGCAGACAGACAGGAAACATCAGTAGAAAGGCAATAAATATGGGAATGCCATACGGGTTCTGGATGTTCATATAAACACCTCCAATATTGATATGATATTAAAAAGATAATCCATATAATACATCACAGTCGGGAAATATCAAGTATGCATAAGTAGGGGCAGACCTATGTCTCTGCCCTGTCTCCTCAGCGGTGAGACCTTTTTTATCCTTTGTTGTGGGCGCTCCTCATGCGGATTATATGATAATAAAAACAATGCATTAGCACCCAGAATAAAAAAACATTTATTCAGGCCTTGATTTTTCAGGGGTAAGACTATATTAGAATATTCGAATAAAGGAATAGACATCGGAAGGAGAGTTGATGACTCAGTGCGAAGACATGGCTGCGTTTTTTAAGGCACTCGGGCATCCTACACGGATGAGGATTGTTAAGGAATTGCTGGATGGCCGCAGGTGTGTGGGAGATATTGAGGTATGCCTTGATCTTACCCAGACCAATACCTCGCAACACCTTCATGTGCTTCGCTCAAACGGGATCGTCGACTGTCTGAAGGAGGGAAACACGAGATGTTATCATCTTAGTGATCCGGAACGTATAAGGTCAATATTAAGCATGGTGGAAGATAGAAAGGAGATGTGATGTCAGATATTTTATGGGATGTGATCATTATTGGTGGAGGACCGGCGGGACTGACCGCGGGCATCTATACTTCAAGGGCGAATATGAAGGTGCTTCTCATCGAGAGTGCGTTCAGGCCGAGCCTTATAACCACAACCGACATGGTGGAAAATTTCCCCGGGTTTCCAGATGGGGTCTCTGGCCTTGAAATTATTGATCGTTTTAGCGGACAGGCCGAAAAATTTGGTATGCAGCGTGTCCAGAAGGATCTTTCTTCCATCAGGACAGGTAAGGCCGACTCCTTTGAGGGCTGGGAGATAGAGGCAGGGGATGAGACCTTTCATGCGCTTTCCGTTATCATTGCGACCGGGGCCGAACATTCAATGCTGGATGTCAAGGGAGAAAAGGAGCTTGGCGGACGGGGTGTATCGTATTGTGCCACCTGTGACGGACCCTTTTACAGGGATGGCGAACTTGTGGTTGTGGGCGGCGGAGACACCGCGATACAGGAGGCCCTTTTCCTTACAAAGTTTGCAAGAAATGTAACTATTGTGCACAGACGGGACCGTTTCAGGGCCACCGGCATCCTGGCGGACCGGGCCATAAATAATGAAAGGATAAGCATTGAATGGAATGCGTTTGTTGAAGAGATCCTTGGGGAAAATGAGGTTACAGGGGTACGGATCGGGTATGTGAATAATGAGTCAAAAACAAGTAATATCTCTGCGGACGGCGTATTCATTTTTACCGGATATATTCCCAATACCGGGCCGTTCAAGGAAATTGTATCCCTGGACAACCGTGGGTACATCCAGGCGGACTGCGATATGCGGACCTCGGCCCTAGGCGTTTTTGCCTGTGGAGACTGCATACACAAAAAACTCAGGCAGGTTATAACGGCCTGCGGTGACGGGGCCACAGCGGCTTTTTCTGCGCAGGAGTATGTGGATGAACTCAAGGGACATTCATACGATTGAGGATATATAAAAAAAACAATAAGGAGAATAATTATGGCAGACAAGAGTTTTGTGGACAATCCAAATGTTGTTTTGGATCTTAATTCGGGCAATTTTGATGAGGCGGTATCAAAGTACGATTTTCTGGTGGTGGACTGCTGGGCGGAGTGGTGCGGCCCATGCAAGATGGTGGGGCCGGTTGTCGCGTCCCTGGCTGAAAAGAAGCAGGGTGAGATAGTGTTTGGAAAGCTCGATGTGGATTCCAACCGCGAACTGGCAATGAAGTTTGGTATCAGATCCATACCTGATCTCCTGGTATTCAAAGACCACAAGAAGGTGGGGGATGTTATCGGCGCCATGCCGGAGGCAATGCTTCTAAGCGAGATCGAACGCTACAAATAACGAACAGCCTACATGGGACAGGGGATTCCCTGAAGGGGATTTTCTGTCCGTTATCAAAAACCCCAAAGGGGATATTACAAGTTTATATGAAAAGAGATCAAAAGGTTTTTTCTCACGCAAAGGCGCAAAGAAAACAGGAAAAATGATACAAAAGGGTAGTATCCTCGTGATCTTGGCGTTCTTTGCGTGAGAATGTTTTCCCGTCCCTGGTTGTGAGCGCAGCTCATGCGGGTTTAATGAACTACCCCGCAGCAAGCTACGGGGTATCAAAACTTTCTAAGGGGGTAACCGTTCACGGAACGTGCTTTCCGCGTCACCCCCGCGCAGGCGGGGGTCCAGAGCAACGCTTTTCCCCTGCTCTATCGCCAAATTCGTCACCCCCGCGCAGGCGGGGGTCCAGAAACGTGAATTATCTGGAACACTGGATTCCCGCCTTCGCGGGAATGACTGTGGTGGTGTTCCTGTTATTGTAACCGTTCACGGAACGTTGAAATTGGAAATTGGAAATTGGAAACTTGGCCTTTATGCCTTTGTACTGTTGACGAACGCATTCAATTTTGGCCCGAGTTTTTCAACGGGAGTATACCGACCATAGCCTTCCGCTATATTTGCGGCTATGCTGTCGGAAGATCGTATTATCTG
>JAYEKR010000287.1:0-7362 GCA_034661115.1 Thermodesulfobacteriota bacterium
TATTGTATTCGAGCCGCTGATCAGTTGTCATTGTCTCTTTTTCATCAAAATACGCTGACATAAAATCCTCCTTTTCACCCAGTACATGCAAACAGTTGCAAAACTCCGGGGCTGTCTTTCTCGCGCCAGACGCGTCTTTCCAGCTCTCTGTTCATCTTTTCCGCGAACGCAGGAATGACAAAAAATGGTGTTTTTTTGACTTTTTGCGAGTTCATCATTTTTAACCGTTCACAAAACGGTTATCCTATCTACCTGGTTTCCCTGTTCCGCCTATAGCCAGCGCTTTCTCCGCCGGTATGACTTGATATTCGTATATCTCCTCGCTGCACCGCCAGTGCCCATACCGAGATAGAACTCCTTTACGTCCGGGTTTTCCCTTAATGCATGTGCAGAGCCCTCCATGACCACCTTGCCGTTTTCCATGACATAACCATGGTGGGCGATCTGAAGGGCCATGTTTGCGTTCTGTTCCACCAGCATGATGGTGGTTCCCTGCTCCCTGTTGACCCGACGGATGATCCGGAATATCTCCTCTACCACCAGTGGCGCCAGGCCGAGGGAAGGCTCGTCCAGGAGCAGAAGCCTCGGGTGTGCCATAAGGGCCCTGCCCATCACGAGCATCTGGAGCTCTCCGCCGCTGCAGTATCCGGCCAGGGATTTCCTGCGTTTTACCAGGGCAGGAAAATAGTCATATACCATCTCCAGGTCCTTTTTATATGGCTTCAGCCAGCGCGTCGCAGTGCCCACCCTCAGGTTTTCCTCAATGGTAAGGTATTTAAAGGGCTCTCTGCCTTCAAGCACCTGGATGATCCCCTTGCGCGTGATATCCTCTGTGGAAAAGTCCTGGATATTGCTGCCATCATACATGATGGCGCCGTCTGTCACCTTGCCGTTTTCCGGCCTGAGCAGGCCGGAAATTGCCTTTAATGTCGTGGTCTTACCTGCTCCGTTGCTACCGAGCAAAGAAATGATTTTCCCTTGTTCAACCGCAAGAGACACCCCCTTGAGGACCTGGATAACATCGGAATAGACAACGCTGATATTATTGACCTGTAACAGAATTTTGTCTTTCATATATTGCCTCAGTAGGAAAAAGGCCACAGCCGGAAACCGGAACGGACAATCCGCCAGACCTCGGCCAGGCCCTTTGGTTCAAAAAGGATAAAAAGCACGATCACCAGGCCAAAGGTAAATTCCCTCAATGCCGCAAGGTTGAGACCAAAGGAGGCAATGACCCCCATATTCATAATGGTGTCCGTAGCAAACCTGAGGATCTCGTTGAGCCCGGTGATAAATACAGCCCCGAAAATGGCCCCGGGTATGCTGCCCATACCACCGATGATGACCATGGCGATGTATTCCACGGAAAGGAAAAGGGTAAAAGGTTCCGTGGTAATACTCATCATGTAATAGGCCCAGATGGCGCCGGCGATCCCTGCATAAAATGAGCTGATCGCAAAAGAGAGCAGCTTGTAGGCAAAGATGGGTATGCCCATGCCCTCTGCGGCCCGGTCATTGTCCCTGATTGCGATGAATGCCCGGCCGAACCTGGTGCGCATGATATTGACCGTCATGAGCGTGATGCCGATAAGACAGGCATAGATCACATAGAAAAAGCCTCTGTCTGAACTGATATCCCATCCAAAGATAGAGGCGGCCGGAAGAGTGATCCCCATGGTGCCCTGCGTAAGAGACTCCCAGTGCACGAGGATATATTCGATGATGAACTGTCCGGCAAGGGTTGCAATAGTGAGATACATACCCTTGAGCCGGCCCGATGGTATGCCGAAGACCATGCCCACCAGGGCCGTAACAAGCCCGGCTGCCGGTACTGCCAGCAAAAAGGGAAAGCCCAGGCGTGTGGCCAGGATGGCCCCGGCATAGGCACCCACCCCGAAAAAGGCCCCGTGCCCCAGCGATATCTGGCCGGTGAACCCGATAAGGATATTGAGCCCCATGGCTGCAATAGCCGTTATGCCCATGATATTAACCACGTAGAGGAAATACGGCCCGCTGATAAAGGGCAGCACAAAAAACAAAAACATCAGACCGATCCACATCCATATACGACCGAAATCGGTCTCAAAGATAGAGAGCTCCTGTTCGTAGTGCTCCTTGAAATTTCCGCATGGATGAAGCTGTATCCTTCGCATATATGCCCCCTAAACCCTCTCTATCTCCTCAATACCAAAGAGTCCGTAGGGCCTGATCATCAGGATGAGGACCAAAATCATGTACGGCACCACATCGCTCAGGGAGGCAGAGATATATCCGCAGGTAAAGGTCTCGAGCAGTCCAATAATGATGCCGCCAATGATCGCTCCCCCGATACTGTCAAGCCCGCCCAGGATCACGACCGGAAAGACCTTCAGGCCTATGGAGCTGATCTGGTGGACATTGATCCCGTTTATAATGCCCAGAACAATACCGCTCATGCCCGCTACAAGCGCGGCAATGGCCCATGACAGGGCAAACACCCTCTTTACATGCACCCCCAAAGACAATGCCGCCCTCTGGTTATCCGCGACCGAACGCATAAAGATCCCCTGGGAAGAAAATTTGAAGAACAGCCCGAATAGAACAAAAAAACAGATGCCGATAAGAGATGACGCGACATAGACCGGAGGCACATAAATGGAGCCCAGGTTCAAAGCAAGCCCCTCGGGCAGAAACCCCGGGTAGGTCTGCAAATTGCCTCCAAAGATAAACAAAAGCAGGCCCTTGAACATGAAGGACAGCCCGACTGTGAGCATGATAACAAAGATGAGCGGCTCACCCACGAGCGGACGCAAAAAGATGCGCTCCACAACAAAACCCATGGCGAAACAGCCCGCAAGCGTCAGGAAAAAGGCCACAATAATGGGCAAATGCGCCCACGTGGTCAGCACCAGAAAGACAAAGGCGCCAATGGCCAGAAGTTCACCGTGGGCAAAATTGAGTACGCCCGATGACTTGAAGATAATGACAAACCCCATTGCAGACAGGCCGTAGAGCAGACCCAGGCTGATGCCGTTCACAAAAAGCTGTAAAAAAAACCCCATTATTCTCTCCTATTCAACCGTTATTACCTTTATCCTGGTCTGAATCATGCCCACATGCCCGTCCCGGTAGCGGACCTTGCCCTTTACTGCGAGTTCTTTTTTTCCGGTGTACATGGCCTCGATCAGGTCAAGATACAGCCCGTATACAAATCGCCTGCGCACCTTCCCGGTACGGGTCAGCTCTTCATCGTCCGCGTCCAAAAGCTTGTAGAGCAGGATAAACCTTTTGATCTTCATATGGGAAGGCAGCTGGGTGTTCACCTGCCTCACCTCCTCCAGGATAAGATCCTCCACCCGGGATTGCTGGGAAAGATCCGTATAGGTCGTGTACGGGATCATGCGTTCCTCGGCCCAGTTGCCTGTATTCCCCATGTCGATATTGATAAATGCGGTGATAAAGGGACGGGCCTCGCCAAAGATCACTGCCTCCTTGATATACAGAGAAAACTTCAGTCGTGTCTCGATAAAGTCAGGAGAAAAGGCATTGCCCTGTTTATCACGGATGATATCCTGCTTTCGCCCGATGATCAAAAGATGGCCGTCATCATCGAGGTGTCCCGCGTCACCGGTCAAAAACCATCCCTCATCAAAGGCGGCCTGGGTGGCCTCAAAATCATTGTAGTATCCTGCAAAAAGCGTATCGCTGGATACCATCACCTCCTGGTCAGCAGAGATCTTTATCTGTATATCCGGCAGGGGTTTTCCCACGGTCTCCAGCTTTACCTCTGTGTCCGGCTGAAGCTGGAAGATCCCGCTGGTTTCGGTCATGCCATAGCATTGCTTGAGGTTCACACCCACAGCCCTGAAAAACCGGATAACCTCCGGGCTGATGGGATGTCCCCCGGTAAAGGCGCTTACAAACCCGGAGCAGCCTACCCGGTCAAGCAGGGGTTTGAATACAATAACAGAGGCAAAAAAATACAGGGCCCTCATATATGCAGGGACCGGCCTTCGGGCTTCCTCGTATCCAACAATGGCCATTCCCAGTTTTTCCGCCAGATAAAAAAGTTTTTTATTGATAAACCCGGCATCGTCAATCTTCACCCGTATCCTGGATGCCAGGTCCTCCCAGAACCGCGACGAGGTAATAATAATAGACGGCCCGATCTCCCTGAAATCCTGGGGGATCGTATCGATGGTCTCGGGAAAATTCATGACCATACCACCAACCAGGGTTATTCCCACCCCCCACATCTGGTCAACGATCCACGCCGGAGGACTCATGGACATCCAGTTGGAACCGATACCAATGGGCTCTACATCGAGCCATCTTTGTGCCATGGCACTGAAATTCCGGTGTGTAATCATGGCCATCTTGGCAATGCCCGTGGTGCCGGAGGTCATGATCATCAATGCGACATCATCGGCCCTGCCCTTTTTGAGTTCGTCTTCAAACAAAGAGGGTTTTTCAAGCTCCAGGGTCTTGCCCTTTTCCAAAAGATCCCTGAATGCAATCAGCCATTCATTGTCCCGATAGTCCCTCATGCCGGTGGGGTCCACATAGATAATCCGGTCAAGGTAAGGAAGTTCGTCCCTGCGATCGATTAGCTTGTCTGTTTGTTCCTGGTCCTGGACAACCACAAACCGCGCCTGGATCCGGTTGAGCGCAGAGACAAGTTCAGGGGTTATTGCAGAGGTGAACAGGTTGAGACTGACAGCCCCTGCGGCCTGGGCGCCGAGTTCGCTGAACAGCCATTCCGGGTGGTTATCCATGACAATGGCGACATTGTCCCTGCGTCTAAGCCCCATGGAAATCAGCCCCAGACAGGTATGCCTTACATATTCAAGGTAGTTTTTCCACGTATAGGTCTGCCATATACCATAGGCCTTCTCACGGATGGCAGGCTCTTTATCTCCAAACACGTCGGCCTGTCGTGAGAGTACCTGGGGGATCGTGCAGTGCTCCAGGCCCTCCATGAATTTCCTGCTGTGCTGTTTAACATCCCTGAACCCTGCCATATCAATCAATCCATCCGAGGCCTGCACCTCAGTTATCCAGACCGAGGTCTGTAGTCTCACCAAGGTAGGCCCTGATGACCTCGGGATGGCACTGGATCTCCTCAGGAATGCCCTCTGCCAGTTTTCCTCCAAAATTAAGAACCATGATGCGCTTGGAGATACTCATTATAATGGACATATCATGTTCCACCAGAATCATGGTCTGACCCCACGCCTCGTTCATCTCCACGAGGAAACGGACCATGTCTTCCTTTTCCTCCAGGGTCATACCTGCAAAGGGTTCGTCGAGCACAAGGAGTTTCGGCTCCAGGGCCAGGGCCCGGCCCAATTCCACGCGTTTACGCATCCCATAGGGCAGGGAGCCCACAAGCTCTTTGCGGACAGACTGGATCTCCAGAAAATCGATGATCTCCTCCAGGATCCGGCGATGGTAAATCTCCTCTTTTTTTACCGATGGCCAGAACAGGCATGCAGGCCCCAGGGAATACCTGCAGTGGACATGGCGCGCCAGCAGCATATTGTCCAGAACACTCATCCCGGGAAAGAGCTCTATATTCTGGAAGGTCCGGCCGATCCCCAGCCTTGTGAGCGAGTGGGTGGGCAGGCCTGCAAGGTCTGTATCGTTAAAGAGGATCCTTCCCGAGGTGGGTCTGTAAAAACCCGTGATACAGTTGAGCAGGCTTGTCTTTCCAGCACCGTTTGGCCCGATAACGGCAACCAGGTCCCCTGTAGAGACACTGAGGTCAACATTGCTGATCGCAGTGACCCCGCCAAAATTCAGGCAGAGCCCTTTCACCTCAAGATCGGCTCGCCGATCCCGGGTTTCAGAAACGCTGAATATGCCCGGCTGGCCGCGGTAAGCCCTCATCTATGGTTGCCTCTACTGTACAAGCTCTATATTTTCCTTTCCCGGCACATAGAAATTTGTCAGCGGGGTAAAGGTCCTATCTTCGTTTACCTGGACGACCCGGGCGGTAAAGGAGGCGCCGTGGTTGTCATGGGTATAGGTGATATCCGGCACAAGGGCGCCAAAGGACTCCATGCTGAATGTCTCCATTGCCTTGTTGATGGTTTCTCGGTTGATTACGCCGGATTGCTCATTGGCCCGGATAAAGGCCCTCTCCATGATCATACCCACCACAATGCCTTCCCAGTATGCGGGATCGAACGCATCCACGGTCTTGTACCTGTCAGAGATCTCCTTAAGTGTCTTGATGCCGCTGGAATTGTCAGCCGGCAGGCCGCCCGGAAACTGCATTTTCAGCCGGTCCCTGATAAGGCCCTTGCCCATCCTGAAAAAATCCGGGTCCGTGGATGTCCAGGTCCCCAGGAATACAGGGTCATACTTGATGCGATCCGCGGCCTTGAAGGCGGAGATAACGGCTGCAGGAAGCATCTGCATGAACACATACTCGGCGCCGGACTTTTTCAGGCGCATCATCTCTGTAGTAAGGTCCACGGTCTTGGTCGGAAATTCCTCGATTGTCACAATATCAACACCCTTTTTTTCTGCATACTCCTTTGACGGTGTATGGATGGACCTGCCATAGGCATTGTTATAGGTAAGGAGCCCGACCTTTGGTGCGTCCTTACCCTTGTGGATGGCCGTGATATATTCCATGATCGCGCAGCAGTCCAGCTTATAGCTGCCAAAGGGCAGGTACATATAGTCAACAGGCGGCTGAAGGATCTCCCATGCAGTGGAATAGTTGATAGTCGGTATCTTGTAACGCCTGATAAGGGGCTTTGCAGCAAGACCAGCACCCGCGCTCCACGTGGCGATCATATCCACCCTGTCACGCACTGCGAATTTCCGCACTGCAGCAACCGCTTCAGAAACCTTGTACCCGGTATCCACAAGGATCATATCGATCTTTCGGCCCGCAACACCGCCCTTGACCTCGTTTACATAGGTGAAATAATCCTGCTGCCCCTTGGCATGGAACTGTCCCCAGGTGGAAGCAGGCCCGGTCAGGTTGATCGCCGCGCCCACCTTGATATCTTTTGCCTGGGCCATACCAGTGAAACCGTTGCAGATCATCACCATACATGCCGCTGCAACCACAAAAACCCTTTTTGCATCCCTCATAAACCCTTACCCCCTCTTTTAAATTAAAAACACCTTGCATATAGAAAAAGCCGCAGGTAGCCCTCTGTATGGTCTACCTGCGGCTTTTTCTTTTTTTAACAGATCAAAGACTCAACAGACAGACCTAATCAAAAAAGAAAAAACCAATGCTGTTTTTAGTTGCACTGTTTATCATAAGTTGTGGAAGTTAAAAAAGAGAGCAGAAAAAGTCAAGCAAAAAAGGAGGCATCGATGCCGGGCCAGGTCCTGGTCCGAATGGACGAAGCCTATCTT
>JAYEKR010000288.1:0-7347 GCA_034661115.1 Thermodesulfobacteriota bacterium
TTCCTGCCTTCTTGCCTCAAGGGTACCTTTGATTAACCTGTTTTGGCTGTCGGCGATTTCAACCTTGTCAATAACCGTATTCAGGCCGCTGTAGCCAATATAGACTACTACTGTGGCAAGGATAATTACCATGGAAAACCCGGCAACAACCTTCTGTCCTATCTTCATGTCCTTAAAATTCATTTTCTATCCCCCTTTTTTATATAGTTTGGATACTCTAATGCCTTGACAACAACCCCTTGACCCGCAATGTTGCTTAGTGCTCCGGACGCTTTATGGATTTCTTGTGGTGTATGTGGGAGTGGCCTGTCTTTTTTTTTGATCATTATGGCCGGGGATTGGAGACCCCCTGGGAAAATATGTAAAAAACACTGTTGTCTCCTTATTATTTTCTGGAATCTTATAATATAAATCCATGATTGACATCCTTGGTCTTCGATCCTGCTCCTGCTTCCAGTGCCTCTTTTACACAGGCTGCAAGATCACGGATCTTCAGGGGTTTTGTTATTGTTCCATGTATTCCCAGCCCTCTTGCCGTCTTGTTGTCGATTTCCTGGATGCCCGAGACAATGATCTTCGGGATATCAGGACGTATTGTCTTTATCCTGCCGCAGAGTTCAGCACCGTTCATGCCCGGCATATGAAAATCCGTGATTACCAGGTCGTATGCATGGGGCTTATTGCAAAAGGATTCCAGCGCCTTCATGGGATTGCTCTGGCCTGTAACCCGGTATCCAAGGGCATTGAGGATCTCTGTCTCGACTTCAAGAACCGATATGTCATCATCGACGACAAGGATCCTGATACGCCCTGTGTTCTCAGACATGTACGATGGTTCCCCCCGGGCTTGTGCTGCAGGCGTAGTGCAGGGTCTCATGGTTTCCCCCTCGCGACATTGTTGATCAGGTTTTGGCCTGTAAACCTGAAAAGGTCATCTTCAGATATATCCCCGAACATATATTCCGGGGGCATGCCTTTCTGGATCAGGATATAGGAGGGTGTCCCTTCAAATCCGTATTTTTCCATGAAAAAAGGTACCAGGTCATCAATGGCAAGGAATATCTCGATCCTGGACCATAGCCTTTGGCCGACATGCTCCAGGATATGTATGACCCATTCAAGGTCATCGTCTTTAGATATGCATGCAAGGAGCACCGGGAGCCTGTTTTCTTCAACCAGCCCCTGGTTGAATTCATCTATCCTTGTAATCGTTTTTTTTGCACACATTTTAATCGTTTTTCGGCCCAGTACTCATATACTTATTGATGATTTTGTCAATTGTACCGTCCTTTTTCATCTCACTTAATGATTTGTTAAGTTTCGGAATCACGTCTTTTCTGTTTTTATGAATCCTGACCGAAAGATATGATTTTATTTCAAACACATATGCTATTCTGAAGTCGTCAGGATCAAAACCCAGTTGTTTTATCAGATATAATCCGGTTGTCCTGTCGATGATGACTCCGTCCACTCTTTTAGAAGCGAGCTTTTTAATGTTTTGGTCTTGAATGCTTACATCATTTCTGACAATATTCCCCGCCTCAAACTCTTCCTGAAATCCGTCGGTGATAAAATAGCCCCGTACGGTTCCAAGAGTTTTTCCGGTGAAATCCTGGATATTTTTCGTGGTCGCTATACTACTGTTTTTTCTTACAATGACAACATTTTCACTATCATAAAATACATCCGAATAGGCTGATATTTCCTTGTATTTAGATCGCCATTTCGGAGAGACGCACGTTTCTGCATCTATGCGGTTTTTAGTGAAGTATTTGAGTCCTCTTTTGTGAGGGAATAATTTATATGAAGTGTCATATCCTGATCTTTTGGCCGCTTCCTGAACAATATCAACACATATTCCAGCATTTTCTCCCTCTTTCATCATATAGGGAGGTTTGTCATAGCCTCCCAGTCTCAGTTCTTCTGCAAAAGACATATTGTTGAATACAGACAAAACTGCAATGACTGCAATAAATCGAATTAATAGCATTATTAGATATTCTTTCAAAAAATCTATCCTTATAATCATTTTTTTGGTACACATTTTAATGCCTCGCATATAGAGTATCAAGATGCGTGCCAGATGCCATAAAACCTATGGATTGGTATATTATGTCAATGATTCAGGAGGGATACACCATAAAACAAGGATTACAATTACGTAATAAGGCGACAAATAAGCGTAACATGTTACGTCAACATGATACATGTGTTACAGATACACTATGTCGCCATTGCATGGGGTTCTGACCCTGTGTTCGATATAACAGGAATAGTGGATGGACAGGGACTCTGTTGACCTGCTAAACGATGATCCATGCGGATTCGTATTCTGAGCGTTTTATGTATATCCACACTTGCTGCCATGATGGGTTTTGGCATTCTGCTGCCCATACTGCCCATTTATGCAAGGGACATGGGTGCCTCAGGCGCCATGCTTGGCATTATCTTTTCGAGTTTCGCAGTGACCATGGCCATATCAAACCCGATAGTTGGAAGGATATCAGACCGTTTCGGGTATAAACGTATCCTGGCCGCAGGGCTTGGCCTGCACGTTCCAGTTATGCTGCTCTATGTATATGCCTCTGCGCCCTGGCATCTCATCTGCATACGCCTTGTCGAAGGCATCCTCAGCGCCATGGTGGAAACCGTTGCCATGGCCTATGTCGGATCGATCGCCCCGAAGGACCGGGAAGGCTCATATATGGGCATCTTCAATACCTTTCTCTTTATGGGATTCGGGATCGGCCCCCTTGTTGGTGGATATCTTGCCGACGCATACACGATACACATGCCCTTTTATGCAACAGCAGGGTTTCTTTTTCTGGCCTTTTGCATGGTCATGTCTGCGCTCCCGTCTGATGATTCTTCAGATGTCCGGCCAGACAGCAGGCCGGGCGTACAAAGGATTGCATTCAAAGATGTATGGGGTTCGAACCTGATCAAGGGGATGCTGTTTTTTTCGCTGGTACTTGCCCTGGGTGAGAGCGGTCTGATGACCTTTCTGCCGATCCTGGTAAGCGATGCACAAATCTCAACCACCCGGATAGGGATCCTGACCTCCGCTATAATGATCTCTGCCGGGATCTTTCAGTACCCCTTCGGGCGTCTTGCAAACCACGTTAACAAGGTCTTTCTCGTGATCACGGGTGTACTCATAGTGGCTGTGGTGCTTGCCTTTGTACCTCTGTGTACAACCTTTAATGCGTTTTTGTTTCTCAGCGTAGTTGGAGGTATAGGCACCGCCATGTCCAATCCTGCGGCCATGGCCATCCTTGTACGCGAGTCAAAAGACACAGGTCTCGGGTTTATCCTGGGCCTGTACAACCTTGGCATGGGCATCGGCATGATTGCAGGACCCATACTTGCCGGAGTGACCATGGATACCCTGGGCATAGACAAGGTGTTTGTTTTTTCTTCGATCCTCTTTGTCCTGGCATCCCTGGTGATATATGGATACACAAGGGATATCAGGAATACCCTGTAGGGCAGGAGACAGCCCTAATACATGAACAGCGGGTATGAATCCGGGTTTTTCCCGAAAAAGGTAAGGTCGTCAATTTTTTCTATCTGCGGCCCCCTCAGGAGACTGTAAAGGGTTCTTTCGACCCCCAGGCCGCCTCCAAAGGTGTCCGGGAAAAAGGGTTGGCCGTTTTTATCTTTCATGGATGCCGCAAGGAGGAACGGGCCGTACCCGCCAAGTTCCTCTATGTTTATGATATTGCCGTCTTCGATCACCGGGGCCTGTGGTATGATCCGGTTGTCGATAAGTCTCGCAATGATGGGCTCGTACAGCCACTCCCTTATGGCGCCCGAGAGTATTTCGAGGGAGGGCATGTATTTGCCGGTCTCTCGTATAAGGGCCTTTGCGCACAGATCATAATTAAAGATCATGTCAGAGGTGATGGCCGATTTCGGTGTCTTGTTGCCGTTCGGACGCAGATATGGATAGATGAGGTCATAATTTTCTCTCTTGAGACCCGTGATCCAGAAAAACTGGGAGCCAAGGTCCTCTCCTGCCTTTGCCTCTGTATCCACCCTGCCGTATTGTTTGACAAGTTCATCATGCCTGAATCTGGGGAAAGGTTGTTTCGGGACCTTGATGGCAATACCAAGCGCCTTCATCTCGTTTTCGTTTTTGTCTGCAATGGCCGAGGTGATGGCGATAATCATACGTTCAAAGAACGCAAGTGCCCGTTCCATATCCTCTTTGAGTATGGTATTAACCCCCTGGGGGTCGTCCATATATGCCTGGAACCCCACGCCCCGGTTTCTGCGAAGCTCTATATCGATCTGTGAAAAATCAATGAGGTATTTCCCGCGCTGTTTCCTCTGCGGGCTTTCTATCTCCAGACGGATATTGGGGGAGTCAACAAACAGCCCCTTGATCCGCGGATTAAAACAGGCCAGGAATTTGGAGTATATCATGGAGTGGGTGACCACATAGGGCATGCCCTTGTAATGGACCGTGGGCACATGCTCCACGTCATGGGCCAGGGGATCGGTGACAGGGCTTATCTGGACCTTTTCCATATTGAAAAGCCCCTGCCTCACCAGGTATTCATGTGCGGCATTCACCATGGTGGTCCGTATTGCCGATGCCATATATATATTGTCTCCTGCCCATTTATCTACGTAATTATCCCGGATAAACTCCTCGAGACTCGATCCTGACTGTTCAAGAGACGCCTGAAAACGAAAAAGGTCTTCACCTATAAAAGCCATTTTTCTCCTCCTTTCTATCTTCACAGGGATATATTCCAAACCTTCCAATCCCTGTGATCGAACGAATAGTTCCTGATATCCATACCACACTGGTACTGGTTGCGCTATCCGCGATCGGGTTTTTTTTGTTTATATGAAAAAGACAGGAACACCGCCACAGTCATTTCCGCCTGCGAAGTGCGTCGCATTCAGACAGGCGAAGGCGGGAATCCAATAGCATTGATGGGGACTCAATCAAAGCTGTATTTCGGGTAAAGGGCCCGGTGGATGGCCGCAGAGAGGGTATTGCTCGTAAAGGGTTTTTCGATGAATTCAACGACACCGATCTCCTCGGCGCGCTGGAGGGCGTCGGGGTCACTGAAACCCGAGATAAGGATGATGGGAAGATCCTCCACGGATTTTGAGCATATCGCATGCAAGTTCAACCCCTGTGATCCCGGGCATGACCTGGTCGGTAATGACGAGGTCAATGGTCTGAGGATCCATTCGGAACAGGTCCAGGGCCTCGGTTGCGCGGAAATGTAGGGATACCCGGTAACCGAGCCTTTCCAGCATCTGCCGGCCGGCTCTCCACGGTGATATCTCCTCAATTATGATACCAGGCGTTCAATTTTGCCCGAAATTATTGAGATGTTACCACAAGAGGTGTAAAAAACCCCTTTCGTGCTCAATGGTTTTTTGGTAATATCTTTTATTGAGGTAACATGGTCAATCTTTAAATATACAATGTTTTGTGATGCAATTGCTGAGGAGGTCAATGCAGGCTCGATGATATTCAATGCCAGGATAGATCCGCTTGAAAAGGTCCTGATGGCGGAAAAGGGTGCCGGAGAGGATTTGATCGGCCAGTTGCGCATTATCATTACATTCCTTGCCATGATTTATCCCCTGGCGGCCCGTTTATTCGGCGTTCATACAGGCCATGACTATTGCACTGTCTCGATCTTTGTCTGGAGCCTTGCCTTTCTCTATGCCCTTGGCGTCCCTGGTCTCCACTGGTGGAGACCAGGGGTCAGGAGGGGTCAAATGTCATATAATAATTGTTGCGATTGGAGCAGGTGTATGCCCGGATGAGATTGACAGGGGGCAGGCCTTTACCCATGATTTTGCGCAGGATTGCCGGGGGGCAGTGGCACCTCTGGGGTGGTTTGAGCGCCTTGTACGCCGGGTTTATTGATATGGAAAAGATAATATAAGGGGGGAATAATGGACAATCCATATGCAGGACAGTCAGACAGACTAAAGGGTATTATCAGGCTCCAGGACAACTTTTATGCCATTCGGACAAAATGGCTGGGACATGTTCCGGCCGGGGCTGTATCCGGCACCTATGTTTTTTTGATGGTGAGACCGGATCCATTTGGCCTGCTGCTCTTTGATACAGGGGGCCCCGGTAGCGGTCCGGTTATCTGTGATGCTATAAAAAGGCTGGGTTTTTCACCTGATGACCTAAAGGGGATAACCATAAGCCATTGGCACAAGGATCATACCGGGGGGCTTGCCGCGCTTATAAAAAGGATTGACCCGGGGTCCAGCCCGATACCCATATATGTAGGGGAAAGAGATCTGCCCCTGATGCTTTACCGAATGCCCCATCGATTGATCTGTCATCCGCTGCTGCACATACCCATACCTCACCGTCCGGGGAGGGTTCCCCCTCTGGAAAAGGTGAGATTTGTCCCGCTTGTGCCTGGCAGTAAAGAAAACCCCCTGGCCGGGTGGGGGATAGAACCCATAGCAACACCTGGACATACCCCCGGGCATACCTCGTTCATGCACCCTGCATCGGGTACGCTTTTACCGGGCTGCGGGCTTGCCATGCTGGGAAGGGATACGGTCGGTATCGTCATGATGTACTGGAACCGCAAGATAAAGGTGGAGTCCGCACTGAGGCTGGCAAAGATGGATTTCAAATACCTTTATCCTGTCCATTTTGTACCGACAAACCAGGAGATACCACTGGAAAGACGTCTTCCTGCAAGGGGTCCCTGGACCTGGTTGCTTAGGATCCTGGGGTGTTATCCTATATTCAGGTATCCCAGGGGATAGGCAGGGTGCAAGCCGGATTGAAATCTAAAAGGAGGTAATATGAAGATTTTAATGGTTTATTTTTCCAGGACAGGGTACACGGAGCAGTTTGCAAAAGCGATAAGCAGCGAACTTGAAAAACGCGGCCATAGTATTGAGTTCGAAATAATAAAACCCGTTGTGTACTATTCCTGGTTCAGGGAGGTGGCAAGGGATTTTCCCAGGTATCCATCTATTGGCGCCAGTCTGTTCAGCCGTGCATGGAGGGAGCATCACCTGAAGACCTATAACCAGGTCGAAGAAGACATCCAGGGCCTGAAATACCCGGATATCTCCGGATTCGACCGCGTTTGTGTGGGAGGACCTAAATGGGCACAGATCTCATACCCTGTTGCCAGGTATCTACAAACCGTGCGGGGGATCAGGGGGAAAAAGACAGGCATCTTTGCAACATCCGGCGGGCCCCCATTAAAGGTATTTGAGGTCGAGTTGATATTCAGACCAATGCGCAGATTGATAGAGAGAATGGGAGGAAAGGTTGTTGCATCCCTGATTATATCAAGCGCATTTCACGATGCAGGTATCATGCCCCTG
>JAYEKR010000289.1:0-7284 GCA_034661115.1 Thermodesulfobacteriota bacterium
GGAGAAACCGCATGGGTTTGACGATCTTCCACCGGGCCGTTATATCCACCCAGATAAACCGTTTGTCCTTTGTCGGCACCTCTTTTGGATCCCCGTCCCATCTCAGGATACGTTTATCGTAACGCGTGACCTTCTGAATAAAGGGGACCTTGAAATGAAGACCGGCATCCGACACTGACCTTACCGGACGTCCGAACTGGGTAATAACCGCCTGATCATACTCGCTTACCGTAAAGAACATACCGGAAACACCTATAAGGACGACAATGATGCCTGCAAAAAACAGCGACTTGAATGTATTCATTATTTTTCACCTCCTCTGCCCTGGATATCATCAAGCTGGAGAAGGGGGAGTACCCCCTTATGGTCTGAATCAAGGATAAAAACCTTCCGGGCAGTAGGAATAATCTTTTCACAGGCTTCAAAATACATCCTCTTCATGGTGACCTCTTTTGATCCCTTATAGGCCATTAACACATCAGAGAACCGTGCAACATCACCCTTGGCATAATTTACCCTTTCCATGGCATAACCCTGGGCCTGGTTGACAAGGCCCAGCGCATTCCCCTTTGCCTTGGGAATCTCGCGGTTGTAGTTTTCCTGTGCCTCGTTAATAAGCCTTTCCTTTTCCTGCTGGGCCTCGTTCACCTCGTTAAATGCACCCTTTACCGCATCAGGAGGAACGACATTCTGCAGCCGTATATTGACAATATTAATCCCGCTTTTATATTCATTGAGAATAGCCTGAAGCTGTTCTTCAAACAGGGAACTGATCTCATTGCGGTTCTGCAGCACATAGTCAAAGGTACAATCCCCCACAATACGTCGGATAACGGATTCACTGACATCCTTCAATGTCTGAATGGGATCATTGACCTGAAAAAGATATTCCCTGGGATCCTGTTTGCGGTACTGAACAATCCACTCCATATCCACCACATTCAGATCACCTGTAAGCATGAGGGATTCTTTTTTGCCATAGTCACTGCGATCAAAACGGCTCCTCACACCAGGGCTGACATTCGTGAAACCAAAGGTCTCTGTATCAATCTTTTCCGTATACACCTTGTAGACATGATCCACCCCAAAGGGGATCTTGAAATGAAGCCCCGGGGACAGGGTGTCGACATACCGTCCGAACCTCACCAAAACCCCTCGGTGTCCCGCTGGAATCGTGTATGCGGAGGTAGCAATGCCTATGGCGATCAAGGCAATAATAATCACCGCCCACATATAGTTGCGGCCGGAACCTCCCCCTGAAAAACGCCCGGCAGCCTTTCGGATGATATCCTCTATATCAGGACCTCCGTTACCCCGTTCATGCCCTCCACCCTGTTCATTCGGATCCCAAGACATATTACTCTCCTTTGTGTATTCTAAAATATAGTTATGAATTCAATAATTATGCTGAATCTATCCATGATATCAAACCCTGTCAACCCTTGTTGATGAATTCTGTCATAAAACCACATGACATGCGCTCTCTCATGATCTGCGCTCTCTGGCAAAGGGTTGCCTCTTTTTCATGCATGCGGAACAACGGCACTCAAAGAGACCTTTGGCAAATCAGACCCTTCAATCGCATCAAGGGATATCACGGGACTGCCCCACGCCACATATACAATAACCCTGGAGCCATCACAAAAGGGCTCTGTCCTCCAGAAACAATAAAAAAGCCTGCCCTGAACAGTATATGGGTTTTCCATATCCTCGTGCCAGGATGTACTCAACTGCTCTGAGGATACATCCAGTGAACAAAGATGAGAAAGCCTTGCCTGTCCTATAACAGATGCCCTGGTATGCATATCCGCATACGCACCTAAACCACCTGTATCCATCTGCATTCTGGTGACAAGGACCATGACAGAGCCTAAAACCGCCAGTGAAAGCAGCACCTCGATAAGGCTGAACCCGCCACTCATCCCTCTCTCCTCCATGATCCCATGTACCGGAAACAAAGGGGGGTTCCTGCGGCAGGCAGAACCCTCAGAGCAATGGATGTGTTCTTGTCCCTTATATAGATGGTCCCGGCATTTGAACACCCCATCGGGGAAAAACTCACGCGATTATTGACAAAGCTCACGCCGTCACCGGGTATACGGGTTCCATTGGGACCATCAGGGGCCAGGGATCCAAATTCAATACCACCTTCAAGGCCATACGGACCTGAAAGGATTTCCCCGGCATCCCTCGATCCATTGGCGTTATTGTCCTCAAAACAATAATACTTGCGTTCACCAGGTAAAAAGACCACGCGGCATACATAACCATGTTTCATTGCACTGAACCTGGCATCATTCAAGAGACCCACGATCATATCCCTTTGATGCTCCATGGCCTTTTTTGACAAAAAGCCCCCCCATCCGGGCAGGGCCATAATGGACATCACCGCTATTATGACCACAACGATCATAAGCTCCATCAGGCTGAATCCCCTGGGTTCCATATACGCCACGACCTCCATGAAGAATAAACAAAGGTGGAACGTCAAGGATGTACCCTATTAGATAAGCCAGTTTTAAGAAAAATCAAGTCCGGAGCTAATATCGGTCTTTACGCCCCAGATCAGAGAGTATGGCGTTTGCCATGCATATGCCCCACAACAATTCACCTTCTGCATCCAGGGAGAAAGACCTCTCCCGGTCGCAGGCATATACCTTGTCAAGGGGACGCATAAAACGTTTCCTTGACAAGATGGATGGGGTATAAGGCCGGTCCGCATAGCAAAACAAGGGATCGATAGCCATGCCATCCATGACATCGAATGATTCAAACTCAACAAGGTGATCATCCAGAAAGGGCATAACCCTTTTTAGACAATTCAAGACCATATTTGATGCCCAGGATGCCTTTTCTGTTGTAGATGCCAGAGAGCCAGACTGCCTTACCTTTGTGATAAGAGACAGGGTATCTCCCTTTGAACGCAGCAGCATGACAGGATATTCCATCCCCTCCATAGGTGACACAAAGAGAAGATCCCCCATGCCCGGGGGCAATGTTGCGGGGTCAATGCGGCATTTCGAGAAAAGGACAAAACCGTCACATCTCTCCAACGGCATCTCGCTCAAATAATATCTCGCTTTAATGGTCTGCTGACCGCATTTCATACCAAGGGCCTGCCCTTTGCTGCTCAAAAGTTCCACCCCGCTGCTACGGGCATATGCCCCTGTGGATGCGGACAGGTACGCACCCATCGCCGCCTTGAAGGCATCATATCCCACGACATGGAGTCCCTCAAGCGCAGACACAAAACGCATATAGGATGCATGATTCAACTGTCCAGCCCCGGACATACCAGTAGCCATAATCTTTTCCCATTCCTCCATACCCGGTGCGGACCGTGCCGTCTCCTGCAAAAGGACAGACGGCTTTATCTTTGCCTGCATCATAAGGGAAAGATATCTTTTTTCAATGTCCGGCCCATGTGGCAGAGCCGCGGCATCGATATCCATCCTCATGCCCGGGACAAGGGTCTGTATCCTGCCCACCCTTTCTGCATCAATAGAATCCAGCATGCCGAGGTCGATAGACCTGAGTATAGGCACAAGCACCCTTTCCCAAAATGCAGAGGTGATAAGGGCGTCTGTCTCTCCTGTTTGACAGGATGTATCAATCCAGAGACATGAAAACCCCTTTGCCGCAAGAAGCACGTTTGCCAGGAGACCGGAGATCCCATGACCAGCGCCAATGATATCATAAATCCGTTTCATCCAGGTTCGATTCCTTTGCCTTCCTGACCAAAGGCGATGCCCTCCTCGTTCATGATCTGCATGCCACTGTCCAGAAACATGGCCGCGGTTACGCCGATCCCGGGCCTGATCAAACCATCCACGGTCACCATATGCGTGCCGCAAGAAGGGCTCTTTTCCTTGAGAATTGCCCGGTCTGCGCCGACCAGCTCTGCAACCCTGCAGGCATGGAGCGCCCCAAGGATAAAGTTTTGCGTTACATCCCGACCTTGAACATCTTCAAGACGGGCACGGCCGGCAATAACATCCTGCCCGTGGCCGCCAATAAAAACAGAGGCATCTCTAGGCGTGGGAAGCCCGCCCATCTGTTCAGGACATATGGGGACACAGAGGGCGCCATTGATAAGGCCGTCATCAATATCTGATTTTGAGGTCCCGTCATACCGGCAGGCAAACCCCAGAAGACAGGCACTGACCAGTACTACCCCTGGGGATTCATCATCCATGCATCTTCATCCCTTTGTACCCCGTGAACAATCACCCTTGACCCTTTTATCTCAAGCCGCCCCCTGGCAAAAAGATCAATGGCCCTGGGGTATATCCGGTGCTCCAGACGCAATATCCTGTGTTTGAGTATCTCCTCTGTGTCATCGGTATACACAGGACATACGGCCTGGATAATAATGGGCCCGGTATCCAGGCCTTCATCGACGAAATGCACGGTCGCACCTGAGAATCTCACCCCGCGATCAATGGCCTTCTGCCTCACATCAAGCCCGGGAAAGGACGGAAGCAGCGCAGGATGGATATTCATTATACGGTCCTTAAATGCACGGATAAACTCGCCACCCAGAATACGCATGAATCCGGCCAGGACAACCAGATCGACCTCTCTGTCATCAAAAACCTTTGCGATCGCGGCATCAAAAGATGAACGGTCAGCAAACCCCTGTTTTTTCACAACCCGGGTATAAATCCCCGCCTTTTGAGCCCTTTCAAGGGCATAGGCATCATCCCGATTGCTGATCACCACCTCAACACGGCCATCGATCAGACCCTTGGCACATGCATCTATAATGGACTGAAGATTGGTACCATTTCCTGATACGAGCACCCCGATACGAATCAAGGTCTACTCCACAAACACAACAGGGCTGTCTTTGTCTTTGCGTGTATCCACATAGCCTATCTTGACTGCAGGCTCTTTGAGCCCCTTGAGCTGCAGCAATACATCCTCGGTCTGTGCCTTTGGAACGATCAGGACCATACCAATCCCCATATTAAAGGTCCTGCACATTTCCCGGTCATCAATCTTTCCCATATCCTGGATAAGCCCGAAGATCGGCGGCATCTCCCATGAATCCCTTTCAATCACGCAAGAAAGCCTTTTGGGCAGGATCCTGGGCAAATTGTCGATAAGACCGCCGCCTGTAATATGTGCAATGGCCTTGACCTTGTAGTATTTCAGGACATTCAGGACACTCTTTACATATATCCGTGTAGGGGTAAGGATCTCTTCACCCAGACTCTTTCCCAGGTCCTCCACATAATCATCTATCCCAATTTTCATCTTTTCAAGGAGAACCTTTCTTGCAAGGGAATATCCATTGCTGTGAAGGCCGGAAGACTTCAACCCTATAAGGACATCTCCCTTTGCCATCCCCGAGCCGTTAATCATATTGTCCGAGTCCACTACGCCAACCCCGAAACCG
Organism: Thermodesulfobacteriota bacterium; assembly: GCA_034661115.1. Classification (GTDB taxonomy): domain Bacteria; phylum Desulfobacterota; class Desulfomonilia; order UBA1062; family UBA1062; genus JAYEKR01. Next base: position 5,402 of record JAYEKR010000289.1, read on the forward strand.
GCCAGGTCATATTCATTCGCGCTGTAAAAACCGGGCATCTCCGCGGTTTCCCCGCCAATCAGAGAACAGCCTGCCTGCCTGCATCCCTCGGCTATTCCGGATACAATGTCCTGTGCCCGTGCCAGGTCCAGTGCCCCTGTGGCAAAATAGTCAAGAAAGAACAGGGGCTGAGCCCCGCATACAATCAAGTCATTCACCACCATGGCAACCAGATCAATCCCGACCCCTTTATGATGGTCAGCCATAAAGGCTATCTTGAGTTTTGTACCAACACCGTCTGTAGAGGAGACAAGGACCGGATCAGAGTACTTGTCCATATCCATACGGAAAAGCCCGGAAAAACCGCCGATACCACCTATCACCTCAGGCCCGTAAGTGGACCTGACACTCTTTTTTATGGACTGGATAAATTCATCCTGTTTATTGATGTCTACCCCTGCATCCTTGTAGGTCAATGTCATATCTCTCCTTGTTTTTTACCCCTATATCTCTACTACAGGCAATGAATATTAGTCAACCACACAGAACGGTTAATATCACCCTGGGCTTTTCATTCGTGCCTTGTAACTCATCAGGTCGTCGGTTGGCTACTTTTCGTCAGACTCTATTGTTTTCGAGTCACATCCATTGAGACAGCCAACATTGCTCAATTGCTTCAAGGATTCAGCCCTCGTCTCTCCCCTGACACTTACAATTTCTCCATGGCGGCCTTTATCCTTTCTGCCGGGTCCTTCTGGGTATCAGAGAGAAAACCCCTTATATCCGACATGCAGATATTCAACCGGTTTATCTCAAGCAACTGATCCTGAATAATACATGATGCATTGGTCTCAGTGACCTCCATGGCCTCCCTGAGATCATCTGCATCCCTTGCAAGGGACTGCATGGTGCTGATCTTGTCAAGGCGGAACATCAGTTCATCAAAATTAATGGGCTTTTGAAGATAGTCCGATGCCCCCTTTTTCATGGCCTCGATCACATTGTCAATAGATGCATAGCCGGTAATGACGATGACCTCGGTGGAAGGATGCATCTCCCTGGTCTTTTCCACCACGCCAATGCCGTCTATCTCCCCGGGCATCATCATATCGGTGAGAACAACATCATACCCCTCATCTTTGAGCAGACCCAGTGCCTCTTCCCCGTTTCTGGCGGTCTCAACGTCGTGGTCCGCCTTTACAAGCCTCTTCCTGAGAAGCTCCCTTGTAACAGGATCATCCTCTACAACCAGAATCTTAAGGAATCCCATAGCATAGCCTCCTGTTATTTTAATTGATAAAATATCGCACGAATATGTCTCTGCGGCGCAAATCGGTCCGATATGCCGGTAAGGGATTCAGTCGATCCTATGATCAAAAACCCGTCCGGCTCCAGCATATCAGCAATCTTGTTAAAAAGCTTTTTACGGTCTTCCAGGGAAAAATAGATGGCCACATTCCTGCAGAATATAATGTCGAATTTTCCCAGACCGGAAAATGGTTCCATCAGGTTGAGCTTTTTGAAGCTGGCCATGGCCCTTATCTCGTCCTTCACCTTCCATGTATTTCCATCCGGAGTGAAATATTTTTTCAACTTGTCCATGGAGAGGCCTCGTTCTATCTCGAATTTATTATATTTGCCGTAGCTTGCCTGGGCCACTGCCGCGTCAGATATATCCGTTCCCAGGAGAGATATCCTGTATCCCTTCATGTCCGGCAAAAGCTCCTTAAGGGTAATGGCGATGCTGTAGATCTCCTGTCCGGTAGAACAGGCCGCACTCCATATACGTATTTTGGTCGGACCCGCCTTTGACTCCCTGCGGTCTATGATATCGGGTACAACCTTGTGCTGAAGCATCTCAAAGGGTGAATTATCACGAAAAAACAGGGTCTCATTGGTGGTGA